>NZ_JAAGPL010000020.1:0-76704 GCF_017104785.1 Burkholderia sp. Ac-20353
TCGCAGCGCCGCTGCCGCGTTCGAGCGCGCGGCGGCCAGCCACGGGCCGGGCGCCAGCGGCGTGGTACGCATTTCGGCGAGTGACGTGATCGGCGTCGAGGTATTGCCGCCCGTGCTGACGCAACTGCGGCGCGACCATCCCGGGCTGGTCGTCGAACTGGTGACGACCGATCGCATCCAGGACGTGCTGAAGCGCGAAGCCGACATCGCGGTCCGCATGGCGCCGCCGGCACAGGATGCGCTCGTCGCGCGGCGCATCGGGAACATCGAAGCGGGGCTATTTGCGCGGGATGACTATCTGGCCGCATACGGCACGCCGGCCACGCTGGCGGAACTCGCGCGGCACGCGCTGATCGGCTTCGACGACGTGACGCCGTTCCTGCGCGCGGCGGGTCGAGCGCTGCCGGCGTGGAACCGGGATGCGTTCGCGCTGCGTTCCGACAGCAACCTCGCGCAGCTCGCGATGATCCGCGCCGGCTACGGGATCGGCTTCTGCCAGTGCGGGCTCGCGGCACGCGATGCGCGGCTCGTGCGCGTGCTGCCGGAACAGGTCGCGATGCCGCTCGAGACGTGGGTCGTGATGCACGAAGACCTGCGCACGAGCCCGCGCTGCCGCGCGACGTTCGATGCGCTGGTGCGCGGGTTGCTCGCGTATGTCGGCGGGGCGCCGGAGTGACGGCGGGGTTCGTGGCGCCCCGCGTCACACCGGCAATTGCGTCGCCGGCACTTCGCGCGGTTAGTCCCGGTTCGCCTGCAACACCGTCAACGCGGCCATGTTCACGATCCGTCGCACCGTCGAGCTCGACGTCAGGACGTTGACCGGCGCATTCACGCCCAGCAGGAACGGCCCGACCGCGACATTGCTGCCCGCGCCCGTCTTCAGCAGGTTGTACGCGATATTCCCCGCGTCGACGTTCGGACACACAAGCAGGTTCGCCGCGCCCTTCAGCCGCGACGTCGGCAGGATGCGCAGCCGCAGCGCTTCATCCAGCGCGCAATCTCCGTGCATTTCGCCGTCGATCTCGAGATCCGGCGCCTGCTCGCTGACGCGCGCGAGCACTTCGCGCATCTTCGCGCCCGACGCCGAACTGCCCGAGCCGAAATTCGAGCGCGACAGCAGCGCGACTTTCGGCGTCAGGTTCAGCCACGCCATCTGCTCGGCCGCCGCGACCGTGAACTCGGCGATCTGGTCGGCGCTCGGGTTGTCATTGACGTGCGTATCGACGAGCGCGAGCGTGCGCTGGTCGAGCAGCAGGATGTTCATCGCCGCGTACACATGCGCGCCGCGCCGCTTGCCGATCGCCTCGTCGACGAAGCGCAGGTGGTCGTGGAACGCACCGACGGTGCCGCACACCATGCCGTCCGCATCGCCGAGCCGCACCATCATCGCGCCGATCAGCGTCAGCCGGCGTCGCATCTCGACGCGCGCCATCTCCTTCGTGATGCCGTCGCGGCAACGCAGTTCCCAGTAGGTCGTCCAGTACTGGTGAAAGCGCTCGTCGTATTCCGGATTGGTGACTTCGACGTCTTCGCCGAGCCGCAGCCGCAGCCCGAACTTCTCGATGCGGGCGAGCAGCACTTCCGGGCGGCCGACCAGGATCGGACGCGCGAGCTTCTCGTCGACGATCACCTGCACCGCGCGCAGCACCCGCTCCTCCTCGCCTTCGGCGAACACGATGCGCGTCTTGCCGCCGTCGCGCACGAACTGCTTCGCTGCCGCGAACAGCGGCTTCATGAACGCGCCCGAGTGGTAGACGAACTGCTGAAGCTGGTCCGCATATGCGGCGAAATCGTCGATCGGGCGCGTGGCGACACCGTCCTCCATCGCCGCCTTCGCGACGGCCGGCGCGATCCGCACGATCAGGCGGGAATCGAACGGCTTCGGAATCAGGTATTTCGGGCCGAACGCCAGGTCGTACGCGCCATAGGCGGCAGCGACCGAGTCGTTCGGCTCCTCCTTTGCGAGCCCCGCGATCGCATGGACGGCCGCGATCTCCATCCGGCGCGTGATCGACGTCGCGCCCACGTCGAGTGCACCGCGAAAGATGTACGGGAAGCACAGCACGTTGTTGACCTGATTCGGATAGTCAGAGCGGCCCGTCGCGATCACCGCGTCGTCGCGCACCGCACTGGCTTCTTCCGGAAAGATCTCGGGCGTCGGGTTGGCCAGTGCGAGAATCAGCGGACGCGGCCCCATCTTCGCGAGCAGCGGCGCGCTCAGCACGCCGCCGGCGGACAGCCCGAGGAACACGTCGGCGCCCTCGATCACGTCGGACAGCGTGCGCGCAGACGTATCCTGCGCAAAGCGGGCCTTGTCCGGGTCCATTGCGACCGTGCGCCCGGTATAGACGACGCCCTCGATGTCGGTCGCCCAGACGTTCTCCGGCGGCAGCCCGAGATCGACCATCAGGTCCAGGCACGCGAGCGCCGCGGCGCCGGCGCCGGACGTCACGACCTTCACCTGCGTGATGTCCTTGCCCACCACGGCCAGCCCGTTGATGAACGCCGCGCACACCGTGATCGCGGTGCCGTGCTGGTCGTCGTGGAACACCGGGATCTTCATCCGGTCGCGCAGCTTGCGTTCGACCGTGAAGCACTCGGGCGCCTTGATGTCCTCGAGGTTGATGCCGCCGAAGGTCATCTCGAGGCTCGCGATGATGTCGACCAGCTTGTCGGGATCGGTCTCCGTGATCTCGATGTCGAACACGTCGATGCCCGCGAACTTCTTGAACAGCACGGCCTTGCCTTCCATCACCGGCTTCGACGCGAGCGGCCCGATGTTGCCGAGGCCCAGCACCGCGGTGCCGTTCGTGATTACGCCGACCAGGTTGCCGCGGCTCGTGTAGCGGAACGCCTGCGCCGGATCGGCGGCGATTTCCTCGCAGGTCGCCGCCACACCCGGTGTATAGGCGAGCGCGAGGTCGCGCTGCGTCACGAGCGGCTTGCTCGCCGTGACGGAGATTTTGCCCGGGGTCGGAAATTCGTGATATTCCAGGGCGGCCTGGCGTTCGGTCTTGTTCATGAGTCGTCTCGTCTCGCATCCACGCGCCGGGCCCGTCCCGGCGACCATCGAAGCAGGCCATTCTAGGCAGACGTCTCGGGCGCGCCATTTTGAATTAGTATGCGTCCATCATGTTTTCGTGATGATTAGGGTCTGTTTACATATGGAACGTGCATGCGTTGCCACGAGAACGGCCGCTCGCGAGGCGCGCGACGCCGCGAATACTGGTCGTATTCGCAAGGAGCGCAACGCGGCGAGCGGCCGTTCTCGTGGCAACCCCAAATTGAAAACTCATTCCAGGGGAATGCCCGAAATCGCCCGTATGGCGGCGTCGCTCGTCGCTTGTTTGGCGCGGCCAAACGGCGCTCCTCACTTCTTGCCATACGAGCGATTTCGGGCATTCGCATGCACGTTCCATATGTAAACAGACCCTAGGATGCGCGAGTCGTGCGATTCGATATTGAAGAAGTGACCCGGCGCCTGAGTGCCCGTTTGAAAATGCGACACCTCGTGCTGCTGCTGCAGATCCGGCAGCACGGCTCGCTGACGCGCGCGGCCGAGCATCTCGCGAGCAGCCAGCCGGCGGTCACCAATGCGCTGGCCGAGCTGGAAAGCATGTTCGGCGGGCCGCTGTTCGACCGTTCGCCGCGCGGCATGGTGCCGACCGCGCTCGGCAACGTCGTGCTCGAACGCGCGCAGGCGATGCTGCACGACCTCGACCATCTCACCCGTGACATCGAAGCGGTTGTCGCCGGCCATGCGACGCGGCTGCATATCGGCGTCATTCCGTTCATTTCGGGCCGCACGCTGGCGGCGGCGATCCGGCGCACGCAATCGCAAGTGCCGCAGCGGCTCACGATGACGATTCACGAAGGCACCAGCGATACGCTGATCGCGCAGTTGAGCGACCACACCCTCGACATCGTGATCGGTCGCGCGTCGTCAACCGTCGATCTCGAGCGGCTGCGCTTCGAAGTGCTGCATCGGCAAACGCCACGCCTGATCGCGAGCCGGCGGCTCGCCGCGCGGCTTGCGCGCAGCCGGCTCAACTGGCAGAAGCTCGCGGAGCTCGACTGGATTCTCGGCCCGCCGCACACCCCGATCCGCGAGCAGATCGCGGATCTGTTCCTGCACGCCGGCGTCGCGCCGCCCGTGCCGATCGTCGAAAGCTACTCGTCGCGCCTGATCGGCGAAATGATCGTCGCCAACGATCAAGCAGTGTCGATCGTCCCCGCCGACATTGCGGAGGAACTCGTTCACATCGCGGGCGTCGCGATCGTGCCGTACACGCTCGACTGGACGCTGCCGCCGATCGCGGCATTCACGCGCGCGGGCGGCGCGCGCGAAATCGATACGGTCTTCGCGCAGATCCTGCGCACGCTGTATCAGGAAGCGGGCGACGGCCGGCCCGGCTGACGTCGGGCAACGCATAGTGGTAGCAGCCTTCGCGAACCACCGCGTTACACCACCAACTGCCTCGCCAGCACCTCGCGCGCCTGAGTAACCGCCTCGCGCTCGCCGGGCAGCGGCGGTGTCAGCGAGAACACCGCATCCGGCAATGCCGGCAGCCGATACTTCGGGCCGAGCCGCATCAGCCCTTCGCCGATCGCCGACGCGCACAGACAGCCGACGCCGAGCCCCGCCGCGAGCATCGACTGCAGGCCCGCGACGCCCGACGCGCTGTGCACGAGCACGTAATGCATGTGCTGCTCGTCGAGCGAGCGGATCGCGATCTGATGCATCATGCAGTCGTCCGGCAGCAGCACGAGCGGCAGCGGAACGGGCAACTGCTCGGCCAGCGCCGGCGCCGTGACCCACGACAGCGGCTCGCGCCGCAACACCCAGCGCGTATCTGCAGACGCCGGCCTGAACGGCCCGCTCGACAGGTTCATCACCACACCGATATCGATCTGGCCTTTCGCATGCGCCTGCTCGATGTCCGCGCTCTTCATCGTGCTGACATGCAGGCTCAGCTGCGGATAGCACTCGCGCAGCCGCGCCAGCATGCCCGCGACTTCATGCGTGCGGTAATAGTCGGTGATCGCGACCCGCAATTCGCCCTTGAGCGCCTGCCCGCGCACTTCGTCGAACGCGGCCTCGTTCAGCGCCACGATCCGCCGCGCATGGTGCAGCAGCCGCGTGCCTGCCGGCGTCGGCTCGACGCCGCGCTTGCTGCGCACGAACAGCGGCACGCCCGCGCGCGCCTCGAGCTTGCGCACCTGCTCGCTGACCGTCGACTGCGACAGATGCAGAAGCGGCGCCGCCGCCGTCAGGCTGCCCGCGTCCGCCACCGCCGCGAAGGTCCGCAACTGATCCAGATCGAAACCGCGCATGCCGCCACCTATCCATCGAATAATCCGATGGATGCTACCACCATTTCCCGCTTTTCCGAACCATAGCCCGCGCGCCAGAATGGCTGCTCGATACGCCGGCGACGGGTGACCTTGCCGGGCGGCCTTGCCGTCCGGCCGGTCGCCATTGCAATCCGGCCCCATTCCGAAGGCATGCACCATGACGGACCACACGCTCGCGCCCCGCGCCCCGATCACCCAGACACCCGCGTCCGCCGCGCGCAGCCATCACGGCTGGGCGCTCGCGGTGCTGCTGGTCGGCGCGATCCTGCCCCCGCTCGACTACTTCATCGTGAATCTCGCGCTGCCCGCGATCCGCGACGGCCTCGGTGCGCACGCCACCCAGCTGCAACTCGTGGTATCGGCCTACGCCTGTGCGAACGCGGTCGCCCAGATCACCGGCGGCCGCCTCGGCGACCTGTACGGGCGCAAGCGGCTCTTCATGATCGGCATGGCCGGCTTCGTGCTGGCCTCGGTGCTGTGCGGCCTCGCCGGCAGCGGCACGGTGCTCGTCGCCGGACGTGTGCTGCAGGGCCTGTTCGCCGCGATCCTCGCGCCGCAGGTGCTCGCGACGATCCGCAGCGTGTTCACCCCGCATGAACAGGTGCGGGTGATGGGGTTCTACGGTTTCGTGTTCGGTCTCGCGGCCGTGATCGGCCAGCTTGGCGGCGGTGCGCTGATCAGCCTGCACCCGTTCGGGCTCGGCTGGCGCGCGATCTTTCTCGTCAATCTGCCGATCGGCGTGCTTGCGTTGCTCGGCAGCTGGCGCTTCATCCCGGAGAGCCGGCCGCCGCGCGGCCAGCGCATCGACGTGCCCGGCACGATCCTGCTGTCGCTGTTCCTGCTGATGCTCGTCTATCCGCTCACGCGCGGACGCGAGGAAGGCTGGCCGCTGTGGATGGTGGCCTGCCTCGCCGGCGCGCTGCCGATGCTCGGCCTGCTGCTGAAAGTGGAGGCGCGCCGGCTCGCCGATGGAAACGATCCGCTGCTGGACGTGCGGCTGTTCCGCAATCCGGTCGTCGCACTCGGGCTCGCGCTCGCGTTCCTGTTCTACACGATGAGCGCTTTCTTCCTGACTTACGGGATCTACCTGCAGGGTTGCCTGCACTGGTCGCCGCTCGTGTCGGGAGTCGCGATCCTGCCGTTCGGGCTCGGCTTCCTGTCGAGCCCGCTGCTGATGCCGCGCCTTGTCAGCCGCTACGGCAGCTTCCGCGTGCTCACGCTCGGCTTCACGATGCTGGCGATCGGTCTCGCCGCGGCAGCCGCGCTCGCCGGCGCAAACGCACCCGGGCCCGGCTTCTATCTGGGGCTCGCGGCGATGGGCATCGGCCAGGGGCTCGTGCTGCCGTCCGTCGTGCGGATCGTGCTCGCCGAAGTGGCGCCCGAGCGCGCGGGTGTCGCGTCGGGGATGGTGACGGCGACGCTGCAGATCGGCGCAGCGGTCGGCGCAGCCACGCTGGGCGGCGTGTTCTTCTCGCGGCTCGGCGCGCATCCCGCCGCACCCGATTACGTGCACGCGTTCCGCACGTCGATGTTCGTGCTGGTGGCGGTACTGGTGGCCGGCGTGCTGCTGTCGGCGATGCTCGGGCCGCTGCATCGGCGGCTGCATGCGGGTGCATGACGTTCGCGAACGTGCACCGTGCACCGTGCACTGTGCGCTGCGCATGCGCGGGCTGCGGCTCGCTGCGGTCGCGGCAACCTGCATGCACTGCGACGCGCGCTACGCCACGCGCGCGCCGTTCACCGGTGCGGCTTGCGCTTCGCTTGACGCGCTTCCCACGCGGCAAGCTCGGCCCGGTAGCGATCCAACGCGTCGTCGTACAGGTCGAACACGCACGGCGAGCAGCCGCTGTTGCAGCAGTCTTCCAGTTCGGGTTGCTGAGGCGGTATCGGGCGGGGATCGTCGGCGGGCGAATCGTCGGAAGATCTGTTCGGCACGGGGTGGTCCGTTGACTTGGAGCGAACAGTATAGGTCGATTCGGGTGAGCGGTTCGGGTGAGCGGTCCGGCCGCCTCTGCCCGGTAACGGTGCGGCGGTCGTCCGCTCGGAGTTTCTATCATTAGCCCCCCGAGCGAGACGCTGACCGCCATACTTATCGTCAGGATATCAAACCAGCAATGGCTCACGAAGCAGGCCGGAAAGCCGCTGTGCAATCAACGAATGAGCGTCATCCATGATCCGGGTGACGAGTTCGTCGACGCTCGGAATATCCCGGATCAAGCCAGCTACCATCCCACAACTCCATGCACCGGCATCCATCTGCCCGTCCAACATGACTTTGGGGTAAACGCCGGCTACCTGATCCAGAATGTCGGAGATCTGGAGATCGGATCCTCGCTTCTTCTCGATTTCAAGAAGCTTGTCGACCCCTTGATTCCGCAGCACTCGCTCCGTATTGCGCAAAGGCCGCATCACGAGGCGGGTATCCAGTTCGGTGGCTTCGACAATGGCCCGCTTCACGTTCTCGTGCACCGGGGCCTCCTTGGTAGCGACAAAGCGCGTTCCCATGTTGATGCCGTCCGCACCCAACGCAAGCGCGGCGACCAAACCCCGACCATCGGCCACACCGCCCGAGGCCACGAAGGGGATCCGAAGTTCTTCGGCCGCACGCGGAAGCAAAATCATGTTCGGAACGTCATCCTCGCCGGGATGGCCACCGCACTCGAAACCGTCCACGCTCACCGCATCGCAGCCGATCTTCTCGGCCTTCAACGCATGGCGCACCGACGTGCACTTGTGGATGACCTTGATGCCGGCTGCCTTGAGTGCTGGAATGTGCTCCTCAGGGCTACGGCCGGCAGTCTCAACGATCTTCACGCCACCGTCGGCGATCGCTGCGATGTATTCGGGGTACGGTGGTTCGGAAAACGTGGGAAGGAACGTCAGATTCACGCCAAAGGGCTGATCCGTCATGTCGCGACAGCGCGCAATTTCCTTGGCCAGCAGTTCGGGAGTTTTCTGCGTCAACGCCGTGATGATGCCAAGGCCGCCGGCATTGGAGACGGCCGATGCCAATTCGGCGAGCCCGACAAAGTGCATGCCACCCTGGATGATCGGATGGCGGATGCCAAAAAGTTGAGTAATTCGTGTTTCCATGGAAATGGTTCTCAGATGAAAGGAATGTGAGGGCGGAGGTTGCGTTACCAGCGTTCCATGTAGGGCCTCAGATCCAGCTCGAACGTCCAGGCGTCGCGCGGCTGCTGGTGCAAGTGCCAATAGTTGTCGGCGATGTGCTCGGGATCGAGAATGCCGCCTTCTTCCTTGAGCGCATAGCGTTCCGGAAAATTCGTGCGTATGAATTCCGTATCAATGGCGCCATCGACGACAACGTGCGCGACGTGGATGTTTCGGGGGCCGAGTTCACGTGCCATGCTTTGGGCCAGCGCACGCAAGGCATGCTTGGCGCCCGCAAAGGCAGCGAAGTTCGCCGATCCACGAAGACCGGCGGTCGCACCGGTGAAAAGGATGGTGCCCCGGCCACGTTCCACCATGCGCCTGGCCACCTCGCGAGCGTTGAGAAAACCAGCGAAACAGGCCATCTCCCAGATCTTGAAGTACTTGCGCGCCGTCTCCTCCAGGATGCTGCAAGGCACATTCGCCCCGATGTTGAACACGAGCACCTCGATGGGGCCATGCTCTTTCTCGACGCGGTCAATCAACGCAACAACGTCCTCTTCCTTGCGCGCATCGCTGCCGAAACCATGGGCTTGGCCACCCGCTGCACGGATGGCTTCCACGACAGGCTCCAGTTTGTCGGCCGAGCGACGCGTCAGGCAGGCGATGTACCCTTCTTTGGCGAAACGAGCAGCAATGGCGCCGCCGGTGGAGTCTCCCGCCCCGACGACGAGCGCCACGCGTGGATGGGTTTCAGAAGATGACATCACGTTCTCCTTTGATAAATATGGATTTTGAATTTTCGGAATCCGATTGACAGATCAAGGGTTAAAGCAAATCGGGATTCACTGCGCAAACCGCCTCAGGGTCGGTTGCAAGCACTGCCGCCAAACCCCGAATTTCGGGAAGAAGTCTTTCGAAATAGAACCTTGCCGTGACGATCTTGGCTGTATAGATCGATTCGTTCGAAGCGATTTTCCGTTCGGCCGCAACGCTTGCGCTACGCGCCCACATCCACGCAATGCAAACATGGCCCATCAGCCTCAGGAACGCCGATGCGCCGGCACCTGCCGCGTCCAGATCGGTTGCCGATCGAGCGATGAGGTGCTTCGCTGAAGTCCGGACTACTGATACCGCGTCTTCCAGTGCAGCGAGCAATGCATCGATTTCCGCTCGGCCGCACCGGAATTGAGCGAATGCGTCGATCTCTTTCAGAAACACGTCCAAACGTCGGCCACCGTCTGCGATCAACTTGCGGCCGAGAAGATCCATGGCCTGGACACCGTTGGATCCTTCGTACAACGGGATGATTCTTGCGTCGCGCAGGTGTTGCTCCACACCATTGTCCTGGATGTACCCATGGCCACCGAAGACCTGCATCGCCATGCTGCAGCTTTCCACCGCGAGCTCGCTCGAGAATGCCTTGACAACAGGCGTTACGAGGGCCAGCAGTTCCCCGGCCTGCGCGCGGGCCTCAGTATCGGGATGCGCCTTCAGGACATCAGATAGATGAGTAGCCCACAGCGCGAAAGCCCGAGTACCCTCCACATACGCTTTCTGTGTGAGTAGCATGCGCTTCACATCAGCATGGGCGACGATGGGGTCGGCAGACCCGGTGCGCAATCCCGCGCCGGCTGCCCGACCCTGCAAACGATCACGCGCGTAGGAGCGCGCCTTCTGGTACGCGGCTTCCATCAGGCCAATCGCATTGATGCCGACGAACAACCGTGCATGGTTCATCATCACGAACATACCTGCCAGGCCTTTGTTCGCTTCACCCAGCAGCCAGCCGGTCGCACCATCGAAATTCATCGTGCACGTCGAATTGCCATGAATGCCCATCTTGCTCTCGATGGAGCCGCAACTGACGGAGTTACGCTCGCCCAATCCGCCATCACCCGTCGGCAAAAACTTGGGTACGATGAACAGTGAAATGCCTTTCACGCCGGACGGCGCATCCGGTAACCGGGCCAGTACCAGATGAACGATGTTGCTGGTCAGGTCGTGCTCGCCGCCTGAAATGAGGATCTTCGTTCCGGTCACCGCATAGGATCCATCCGCCTGCGGCACCGCCCGCGTGCGCAGCAATCCCAGATCCGTGCCAGCGTGCGGCTCGGTCAAGCACATCGTGCCCGCCCACTCTCCCGAAGCGAGGCGCGGCATGTACAGCGCCCTCTGCTGGTCATCGGCATTGGCAGCCAGGCACGTGTATGCGCCCTGCGACATTCCGGAATAGGCGGCCCACGCCATGTTCGCACCGCAGAAAATCTCGAACAGCGCTCCGCCGAGTACGCCGGGCATGCCTTGCCCGCCGTCCGCAGGATTGCAGGCCAGTCCCGTCCACCCGCCATCGACAAATTGCCGATACGCTTCCTTGAATCCGTCAGGGGTTCGCACAACGCCGGGTTCCACCATCGTGCAACCCTGGCGATCACCCGTCCCGTTCAGCGGGGCAATGACTTCGGTCGCGAATTCTCCTGCAGCCGCCAGTATCTGGTCGGTCGTGTCGCGCTCGAATCCTTCGATGTGTGGGAGCAGCGTGTGAACATCGAGCAGTTCATGAAGCACGAACTGGATATCCCTCAGGGGAGCAGAGTATGTAGTCATTCTGGAAATGGGGTATGTAGAGGTTCCGAGATGCACATCCATAAAATCAGGCGGGGAGCCTGACGGCTCTGTACGCCTGCACCAGTCACTTCACTTCGACGCACGCAGTTCTCGTCGTAGAATCTTCCCGACGGTCGATTTCGGCAGCGCATCGACGAACGTGACGTACTTCGGCACTTTGTACGCCGCAAGATTCGCGCGGCAGTGCTGCTCGATGTCCTGTGGGCTCAGATCCGGCTGCTTGGGTACCAGGTAGAGGTGCGGCACTTCACCTGATTTTTCGTCGGGCTCGCCGACGCATGCGCATTCGAGTACACCTTCGTGCAACGCAACCACGGCCTCGATCTCATTTGGATAGACGTTGAAGCCTGATACCAGGATCATGTCTTTCTTACGGTCAACGATTCTCATGTTGCCCGTGGCATCCGCAACCACAATGTCACCCGTGCGGAAGAAGCCGTCGTCCGTCATGACCTTGCGGGTTTCGTCCTCGCGCTTCCAGTAGCCAGAGAACAACTGCGGCCCCTTGATCAGCAATTCACCGGGCGTTCCATGGGGCACCACATGGCCTTCATCGTTGACCACTCGCACATCGGTGGAAGGCACGGGGATGCCGATGTCGCCGCTGTGCCCGACCGGATTGAACGTCGCCGCAGGCGAAGTCTCGGTCAGACCATAAGCTTCAGTAATGGGGGGCGCGCCCGCAACGCTCCAGCGCTGTGATACCGCTTGCTGCACGGAGGCGCCGGCGCCAATGACCAGCCTTGTTCCGTCGAATTCGACCGATTGCAACTCGGAATCCTGGACCAGTGAATTGAACAGCGTATTGACGCCGATGAATACACCGAATGGCGCACGCTTCATCTCTGCTATCACTGTGCTGGTGTCGCGCGGGTTAGCCACGAGGCGCATGACACCACCCAGGCGCAATGTGAGCAGCAGCATCTGGAGCGGGTAGATATGGTAGAGCGGCAGCGGTGCAACCACCGAGAGTTCGGCTGTATCTACCGCCAGCGTGAACCAACTCATCGACTGCAATATTCCGGCACTCATTGCACGATGCGTCAGAATGGCTCCCTTGGACAGGCCGGTGGTTCCTCCGGTGTACTGCAACAACGCCGGATCTTCCGGATGAACCGAAACGGCATCAGCTCCCTCAGGCGCTTTTTGCGCAAGCACCTCGGCCAAGGGCAGTGTTGGCTGGATAGCATCATGACCGATGACCGGTGCAGTCTCTATGGCGCGCAGCAGACCGGATGCCGGCACCGTCAAAGACTGCGCAACGCCAGCCGCCTCTATCAAGGGCCCGTGCTTGATGTACGAACTGTCGACCAGCACGATCGCTCGGACGCAGGCATCTCGTAGTTGATGATCGAGTTCGCGGGCCGTGTACAGAGGATTGACAGGGACGGCAATCAGACCACTGCGCAGCGCCGCCGCCAACACGATCGGAAACGCCATGCAGTTGCCCAGCAACAACGCGACGCGATCCCCTTTGCACAGGCCAGCACGCTGGAAGTGCGCAGCAAGCGACCGAGAGTATTCGTCCAACTGCGCATAGCTCAGCCGCTCGTCGCCGATAATCACTGCAGGCCTCTCCCGAAACTCCGGGAAAGATCGCTCCAACAGCCGCGCGAGCGTCTCGTCTGCCGCGAGATCGATCGTCGCGCGCATGCCCGGAGGATATTTGGCATGCCAATGGCGAGTTTCCATGCTTGTCTCCAAAGTTCTGTAGCTCTGTTCGAATGCGCTTCTGGAGTGCCCCTCTCTGCCACACGGACTGAAGGGCCGGGATCGAAGGCTAGCGAGCCAACTCTTCCCGAATCATGTCCAGGCGGTCTTGTCCAAAGAACATCTCTTCACCAACGAAGGTCGTCGGTGCGCCGAAGACACCCTGCCCGACAGCCTCATCGGTCACCGCCTTCAGGGCAGCCTTGACCTCCTGGTTCGCAGCCAATGCCTGCATATCCTGCGGATCGAAGCCGGCCTCGGCCAAGGTCCTGGCGGTGAGTTCCGGTTCGTTGAGGTTTAGCGAGTCGACCCACATGGCCTTGAATACGGCCCTGAGCAGTTCCTGCAGTCGCTCTGGCTCGCGCAACTGCACGCCCGTCACAACCCGCATGAGAAACAGCGTGATGATCGGGAAGTGAGGATTACTCGCGAATGGCACGCCGTATTTGCGCGCGTAGCGCTGATAGTCATGATTCGTATAGCGCCCTTTCGCAGGGATGACTGCAGGAGACGCATTGCCTGTCGCCTGGAACACTCCCCCCAGAAGCATCGGCTTGTAAATCAAACGGGCATCCGCCTTCGCGCAGATCTCCGGCAATTGCGTCCAGGCCAGATACGAGGCCGGACTACCAACATCGAAGAAGAAGCGCACATCTTTGGTCATAAACACTCCTTTGGTAAACTTCCGTTTGGTGAACGATCGTTTGGTTAACGGAGGGTATGCTAACCTAGAGAATCGTTGCCATCCGGGTTAACCCAAATCTTCGTATGCGCTACTCCCCCACACACAAGCAAGAGACGCGAGCCAAACTGCTCGCAAGCAGCAAGGCGATTGCCAAGCAAGGAGGATTCGATGCGACCGGCGTCGACGCCCTGATGTCCTCCATTGGGCTCACCGGCGGAGCGTTCTACACGCACTTTCCCTCCAAGCAGGCGCTGTTTGAGGAACTGGTCCGGGAAGAGCTGGAGAGCAGTTCTCAAATGCTTGCTGGCGATGAGCAGTCTGACCCGGACTATGTAGCCAGGCGCTTACGGAGCTACCTCAGCAGCGCCCACGCAGCCAATCCGGAAAGCGGATGCGCGCTGCCCACACTCGGCCCGGAAATCGCACGTTCTTCAGCGACAGTTCGCAAAGCGGCGGAAAAAAGCCTCAAACATACGCACCAAAGCTGGAGCGACAGAATCAATGATCCTGATGGCGCTTGGGCCTTGATCGCACAGTGCGTGGGCGCGCTCGTTCTGGCACGTTCAGTGGAAAGCGAAAAGACCCGCAAAGAAATCCTTGCGGCATGTCGCAGACATATCGGACGAATCCACTCTCTCGATCTGGACTAGCCGGTGGCCTTACCTTGAAAGCCGATTCCTCAGCGCATGCTGATGCGGACCGTGCGCGATTGGCCTGCCGACACGCGCGCCGGCAGCTGTCGGATGACCAACATTCGCCGTCGATGTGTACCGCCTCATGGAATAACCCGGTGCGCTACGTCGTTTACTCCGCAGGCGGCGACGTACAAAGCAGCAGACTGCTACTACCACGTCAGGAATCTGTGCCGGCAAACCAGACGCCGGGCGCCGCCAGTGACGCTCCGTGCGTCAAGTGCACGAGATCAATGCAGGAGCCGATCATGCGCAACTTGCTTCGTTTCGGGACAGGTCTCGTCTGCCTCGGCCTTTCCGTGCCTGCCTTTGCGCAGGGGTATGACGATTCGGCGGACTACAGCGCCAACTGCCGCGCGGTCGTCGGGCAGGCGGAAATCGACGGCATGGTGCAGCAGGTCGTGGGGCGCGCATGCCTGCAAAGCGACGGAACATGGCAGATCGTACAGAGTCCTGACGGTAGCGTCGTGTGGTATCCACCCGCAGCCTACCCGTACCCCGACTCCTGGTATTGGGGGCCGCCGCTGTTCGTCGGCGCAGGCGTGAGCTTCATCTTTGTCGACCGATTCCATCGCTTCCACCATTTCCATCGCGTCGATCACTTCCACCCAATGGATCACCACCGCTTCGGCATGCCAATGGGAGCAGGCTTTCACCGCGGTCCGTTCCCCGTCGGCGGGTTCCACGGGTTCGGCGGAATGCATCGGTTCGGTGGAATGACTGGGGCCGGCGGAATGCGACGGCACTGAACCGTCGTTTCCGGTTTGCCCCCGTCACGTCACGCCAGTCCGTGATCCGACACGTACAGGTAAAGCTCGGCGTCACTGCGTATCCCGAGCTTCTTCATCGCGTTGTGCTTCTGCGTGCTGATCGTCTTGATGCTGCGGCCGTAATGATGCGCGATGTCGGTCATCGACATGCCGTTCGTGCACATCCGCACCACTTCGATTTCGCGCGCGCTGAGCGCGTACAGGTCGTCGCTCTCCGGCACGCCGATCGGCTCGCGCGGCTTCGTCGATACAAACGACCGCCCGGAATGCGCAGCCATCACCGCGCGCGGCAGATCGGTCGGCACGCCGCGCTTGTTGAGCACCGTCAGCACGCCGGTGTTGCAGATGTTCTGCATCAGCGCCGGATTGTCGAGCATCGTCAGCACGACGATGCGTACGCTCGGAAAGGCCTCGCGGATCGCTTCCAGCATCAGCAACCCGTCCGCATGCGCGCGGCCCGGCATCGCGAAATCGGTCACGACGATGTCGCACCGCGTGCGTGCGATGCAGCTCAGCAGCGCACCGGGCTCGAGCGCCTCGCCCACCACGGTTATGTTCGGCTCGGATGCCAGCGCATGACGAATGCCCACCAACATCAGCGGATGGTCATCCGCTATCACGACCCTAATGCTCACTTTCGCCCTCCTTCGTCTGTGGCCATTCATTCAGTTCCGCGGTCGCCGGCCGCGCGCATCCGCGCGTCGACGCAAGCCAGCAGATGATCCGTCATCTTCAGCACGTGTGCGCCCACGTCGCCTTGCGCGTCGGCGTCCCCGGACGACACGGCCGCATGAAAGCGGTCCAGCAAGCGGTCGATGTGCGCCTGCCCGAACAGGCTGTAGGTGCCGCGCGCCGCGTGGGACCACGCGTGCAGCGCCGGTCGGTCGGCGTCGCGCAACGCGCGCGCGAGTGCCGCACGATCCGCGTCGAGCGACGTACGGCATGTGGCCAGTATCTGCAACTGGTGCGCACCGATCTCGTCGAACACGCCGAGCGCATTGAAGAGCGTCCGGCTGTCGATGGCGGCCGGATCGAATCCGTCATCGGCGACCGCGTGCCCAAGCGTCGCGATCACATCGCGCAACACGTCGAGCGACACAGGCTTGCGCATGCAGGCGTTCATGCCGATTTCGGCCCAGCCGGCCGGGTCATCAGCTTCCCCGAGCGCAGTCATCCCGACGATCGGGATCCGCCGGAGCCACGGGTCGCGATGCTCGCGCAGCGCCGTCGCCAGCGCGATGCCATCCATCACCGGCATACGGTAGTCGGTCAGCACGACGTCGATCTGCGGCGTGCGCGCTTCGAGCACGTCGAGTGCATCGCGGCCGTTGTCGCAAAGTATCGCGCGATGCCCGAGCAATGCGAGCTGGTGGCGCAATGCGATCCGGTTGATCTCGCGATCGTCGACGACCAGCACGCACAACGGGTCCGCCGGCGGCTCAACCGGCTTCACGCGATCGAACGCGACGGCATCACGCTCGAATACCGCGCGATCGCCATGCTCGGCGACAGCCCGGCAACGCAGCGTGAATGTCGCGACGGTGCCCGCGCCCGCCGCGCTCGCCAGCTTCAGGTCGCCGCCGAGCGCGCGCGCGAGCTGCCGCGAGATCGCAAGACCGAGCCCGCTGCCGGCCTGTCCCGCTCCGACCACGTTCGATTGCGCGGCAAACGGCGTGAACACGTGCGGCAACAGCGCTTCGGGAATCCCGGGGCCCGTATCTTCGACGACGAGCGTCAGCCCGACGCGCTCGTGCTCATCGGGCGCGGCCGACACACGCAGCGTTACGGTGCCGTGGGCAGTGAACTTGATCGCATTGCCGAGCAGGTTCGCGAGGATCTGCTGCACGCGATCGCCGTCGGTCACCACGACGGACGGCACCGAGTCGTCCACTTGCCGCCGAAGCTGGAGGCCTTTCGCATGCGCCTGCGGCGCCATCAGCGCCAGCGTCGCGGCGAGCAGCACGCGCAGATCGACGCGCTTCGGGACGATCGGCAGCCCGCCCGCGTCCGCGCGCGCATGCGTGAGGATATCGTCGAGCAATCGCGTCAGCCGCTGCCCCGACTCGTGCACGAGCGTCAGCAGGCGCTGGTGCGACGGCGCGGGCGTGTCGCGCCGCACGACGTCGACGAGCGCGAGCATCGCATGCATCGGCGTCCGCAGTTCATGCGCAGCCGTCGCGAGCGTGTCCCCGGCGACGCGCAGCGCGGCCTCGAGACGTTGCCGCTCGCGCCGCATCGCGACCCAGACCAGCGTCGCCGCCAGTGTGCTGCTGACGCATGCGGCGAGCGCCGACCATAGCACCACCGGTCATCTCCCGACCGGAAAACCGGCACGGCCCGTCCGTGTCGCCTCATGCGTCCCCGCACGCGCACGGCCCGGCTCGTCGTCGCGCTGGCTGCCGCGACGCTCCCGCTTCCGCCGCGGCGCATCACTCGTGGTCATGTGCATCCCTGTTCTGTTGTCAGGCATCTGTCGCGGCATTCCGCCACCGGCGATTCGGGGCCGGCACGTCCCCGAATCCACGACGACACGCTCGCTAGTAGCGAACGTCGATGATCACGCTGTCGGTGTATGTGCCGACAGGTGGCGTCGCCTGATCGTTGTAGATTTTAGCGACGTACGGAAATTGGTTCACGGAGATTCCGTCCGCCGGCCCGCTGCTCGCGACACGATTGCTCGCCTGGCCCCAGACCGTCGCGCCGCCGTTGCCGAACAGGTCGTACTGCAGTCGATTCGCACCGCTCGCCATCTGCCGGCGGCCGTTCGCCGCCGCATTGCTGCCGGGGCTCAGCCCGACCGTATAGCTCATCCCCTTCGTACAGGTGAGCGCGATGTTGCCCGATACCGGCTGGAAGCCCGACACCGTCGGCGCGCTGCCGAAGCTCACGTTCGGCGCGGTGATCGTGCAGTCGTTCGTCACGACCGCCGTGATCTGGAACGTCGACACGCCGCTGCCCTGGTCGCGGCCCAGGCAGATCCCCAGGACGCCGATGCCCGCGCAGTAGTTCCAGTCCCAGTTGACCGTCAGCGTATCGGTATAGACGCCCGCCGCGACGTTGCTGCCGGTCGACGTGCGGAAATACAGCGGCAGCGACGCCGCGGGACCGCCGAAGATCCCGAGCAGGTTCAGCAGTTGCGAGCTGAACCAGTTATACGTTTGCCCCGTGTTCAGCACGATCGAATAATTCGAATCCGCAAAGATCGTGTACGGAATCGTGTCGCCGGTCGCGCTGCCGAGGCGTCCGCCATTGGCCGACGTGATCGTCGCGTCGATCTGGTCGCCGAACTGCAGCAGCGACAGCAGCGAGCCCGAGCAGGTCAGCCCGCTGTTGCTGGTCGACGTGCTCTGCGACTGGTTCGCCACCACGAACGACGTGACCGTGCCGAACGACGCGGGCCGGGCCGCCGACACCGAACATCCCGCCCGCGCGCTCGCTGACATCAGCAGTCCGGCCAGCCCGATCGCGAGCGCCCATCCAAAAGTCTTGCCGAATATCTTCATCTGGTCTGTGAGCCTTCGATTCAAATGCCGCAGCCGACCGGGCCGACGCGCTGCATCTCGTTCGCGCCGATATCGACGGAGAATTTCGCGGTGCAGCGCTGGCCGCCGGGCAGCGTCACGTCCACGTGGTTGACGCGCGACAGCCCCTCGAAATACGTTTCGCCGTTCCACCCGACGAGCGCCGTCTGCCCGGACTCGCGATGGGTCACGCGAGTGCCGACCTTCAACCGCTTGCCGTGCGGATCGACGAGCACGATGCCGGCCGACACGACGCGCTCGACCGGGAATTTCACGATCGCGCCCGCGCGCTGACGCACCGCGACGCGCTGCTCGACCGTCGGCACGCGCATGTTGCTCGGCAGCCCGAGCGGGTCGATCTCGTACTTCGCCGCGTAATACGACGGCGCCCACGGCACGAGCAGATGGCCGCCGCTGTCGGTCGTGCCGACGACCTGGTTCTCGTAGCGCACGGGCACGCCCTTCTGCCCGTGCGTGTCGATCAGCACGAACGCATCGTCGACACGGTTGGCCGCGCGCGCCGTGCCGCCCATCACGACGAACGAACCCTGCACGTCGCCCCAGCGCGTATAGCCCTGCTGCGCGCCCTCGCCGTAAGCGCCGCCCTGGACCTGCAGGTACCGGTTGCGCCACGTCAGGTCCGCCTGCTGGTAGTGCGAGCCGCCGCCCGCATACGCGAGGTTCACGCCGAGCCCGCCGTCGCTCGGCACCGCGCGGCTGAACTGCACGCGCTCGGTCCAGTTGTTGCGCTCGTCGCGCGACGCGCCCGTCATCACCGTGCCCTTGCCGCCGAACGGGATGATCAGTTGCAACTGCGCGGCGAAGCCGTGGTTGCCGATCGTCTTGTTCAGCGCCGCGTACAGCGTCGCGCGGCCGAACAGCGGCCGCGTGTACGACACGTTCGCGATCCGCGTATGCGCGCCGTCGCCGCCGTGCACGTCGAAATAGCCAGCGCCGAGCGTGCCGCCGATCGCACCGAGATTGAGCGCGCCGGTCGCTTGCGTGCTGCTGCGCACGAGGCGATAGGTGACGTTGGACGGCAGGTCGTACACGGACAGGTCGCGGAACCCGCCCGTGCGCTGGATCCGCTGCAGCGACACGCTGAAGCGCCGCGACGTATAGCCATAGCCGAACGCGTACTGCTGCCCCGACTCGCCGCCGAGGCGGCTGTGCGTCGCCGCGACGTTGAACACGCCGAACATCCCGGCGCCGACGTCGACGCCGAGCCCGCCGAGCGCGAGCCGTTCGCCGGCTTCCGCATGCCCTTCGACCGTCAGGCCGTTCGTCAACCCGTAGCGCGCGGTGCCCGATGCCGCGAACTTGCCGTACGAGAACGAGCGGATCCCGTAGTCGCGGCGCACCGCGCCGACCGACAGCGAGTAGTCGGACAGCCCCTTCTGCAGCAGCGAATTGGCGACGTAGAACGGCACCGTGGTCGCGACCTGGCGGCCGAGCGCGTCGGTCGTCACGACGGTCGCCTCGCCGGCCCCGTTGATGAACGGCACGTTGTTCAGCGTGAACGGCCCGGGGTTGACCTGGCCCGACGTCGTCTTGCTGCCGTTGATGAACAGGTCGACCGCGGTCGGCACCGCCGCCTGCCCCGAGAACTGCGGCAGCGGATAGGTGACGATGTCCGGGCGCGCGTTGAAGTCCCGTGCGACCGACACGCCGCCGACGCGCACGGCGCTCGTCCACGACAGCCCGCCCGTGACCTGGTCGCCCGCCGTGTAGGTGAGCATCCGGTCCTGGTCGGTGTAGCTCCACGTCGTGTCGTAGCGCAGGTAGCGGTTGTCGCCAGGCCCGCTGCCCGCGCCGCCGTACGACTTCCCGCCGTACGACTTCCGATAGACGCCCGTATTCGCAAGCGTGCCCCACTTGTCGAACAGGCGCTGCTCGGTCCACGCGGACGTGTAGCTCGTGCCGCGCGTCGGCGAGCTCGTATACACGTCGTAGTTGAACAGCAGCCCGAGGCTCACCGCGGCAGGCGTGCGGTCGTACAGGCGCCCCATTCCGACCGTCTGCTGCGGCAGCCAGTCGGCCGGCACGGTCAGCCTGAGCTGCTGCGACGTGCTTTCGTATTCGACCTCGACCTGGTCCAGCTTCGCGAGATTGACCATCTGGTCGGGGTCGGCGTCCGTGCGCACGGACGCCTTCGCCAGATCGCCGGCGCGCACGTAGTACGTGCCGTCCTGATAGCGCACGGGCACGATCTGGCCGGTCGGCAGCGCATTGACGACGAGCTCGAGGTACAGCGTTCCGCTGCGTGCCGCCGGGCCCGGCGGCGGCGGCGTGCGGCCGAAGTTGTCGGCGAGCTGCAGCGTATCGTCCGCGTGCGCGGTGCCCGCTACCGAGAACATCACCCCGACCGCCCATGCCGCGCCGTGCACACGCGGCCGCCGCCCGCCTCCCTGTCGATTGAACTGCTTCAAGACTGCTCCCGTATCACCGTGTGATGATCTGCCGTGTGATGATCTGTCGTGTGCCGTGCGGATCCCGCGCCGCGTCAGCGCGGCGCTGCCGTTGCGCCGGGTTCGATCGCGACGCCGCTCGTGCCGTTGATCGTCGCGATCAGCCGCGCATGGGCGCCCGTGCGGATCCCGTCCGGCAACATCCAGCGCATCTGCGCGCCCGGCAGCACATAGCCGAGCAGTCCGCGCGTGACGTCGCTGCGCTCGCCCTGCGTGTCGAACACGACCTGCGTGATGCGCGCATGCACGGCGCCGCGATTCGCGATCACGAGCCAGCGCTTGCCGCCGTCCTGCGCGACATGCCAGCTCAGCTCCGGCTGCGCGGCCGGCGCGGATCCGCGCGGCCGCTCCGCGCTCTTGTTCGCCGTCAGGCCGGCGCCGTACACGAACAGCGGAATCGAGTAGTGCATCTGGAACTTGACGCCGAGCGATGCCTGATTGCCGGCCTGCGCCGCGTCCTCGTCGGGCTGAGGAATCTCGTCGATCAGCACGCGATACGCGTCCTCCGTGCCCGGCGCGACGTCAGCCGTGCGCGTCAGGCGGATCAGCTGGCGCTTGCCGGGCGGCACCGTGGTCATCGGCGGGCTTCCGGCGACGCGCGTCTGGTCCTCCGAATACAGATCCTCGCCGCCTTCCTCGCGCCAGCCGAGCACGCGCACCTGCAGCGTGACCGGTTTCGTGTCGCGGTTCTCGAGCCACAGCGCGGCCGCGCGCTGGTCGCTTTCGATCACCGGATCGATCGGCCAGATCATCACGGACGCGGCCGCGTGAGCGGCTCCCGCGGCGCCCGTCGCTACGGCGGCGGCCGCGACGGCGGCGATCGCCCGCATCACGCTACGCGACAGGCATGCGGCACGACCGCGGGCATTCGGGTGTTTCATGTCGTATTCCTAACTGGATCAGTAACTCAGGGTGACCTGCGCGGTATCGATGTACGTCCCGGCCGGGGTATTGCCGCCGGGCAGCGTCAGCGCGCCGTAGATCGGCAGGCTCACCGTGCCGGAGACGGCGATCGACACGGCCTGCCCGACCGCGAGCGCATTCGTGCGGCTCGCGTCCGCATAGAGCCGGTAGGCAATCAGCCTGCTGCCTGCGTTGGCGAGGTTGCGCTGCGTATTGCCGAGCGTCGGATGAATGCCGCCGTCGACCGTCATCTTCAGCGTCGTGCCGGGCGAACATTCGATCTGCAGCGCACTGCCGCCCGTCGTGGCGTTCGCCTGCCCCGTCGCAATCGCCGGATGCGTGCCGAAGTCGAGCGTCCCGAAGTCGAGCCCCGTGCCCGACCCGCCGCCGACGACGCCACAGCCGGCGACGATCTGCGCGCTGACCGTAAAGGTCTGGGTTCTCGGCAGCACCGTGTCCGCGATGCCGGCGACCGGGAGCGCAAGCGCGAGCGCGCTCGGCAGAAAAGCCAAACTTTTGAAGGTCCGCATGATGATCGACAGGAAAAGGGCCTTGCGGGCCGCGCGCGAAGCACTACGCCGCGGACGCCGCAAGGCGGAAGCGACCGCAGTCGACCGGAAGCGACTGGAATCGACCGCAATCGCGCCGGCTTACCAGCCCAGCGTGACGTTCAGCGTGTCCGTGTAGGTGCCGGCGGCCAGCGCATCGCTGCTCGTCTTGTTCACGACGCCATAGATCGGCAGGTCGAACGCCGCGCCCGGCGTCGGCACGGGGACGGACTGCACGGTGCCCGCGACGTATTGCTTCGCGCGTGCGTTGTCCGCAAAGACTTCATACGGCACGTAAGCCGAGCCGTTCGCGAGCGCGCGCGTGCCGGTGCCGACCGCCGTGCCCTTGGCCGCGTTCTGGCCGCCGTCGATCGTCACCTGCACCGACGTCACGTCCGGCGAGCACGTCACCTGGGTCGTGCCGCCCGCGCCACTGCCTGCCGCCTTCGTCGTCAGCGCGCCCGTGAAGCCGCTCGGCTGCGTGCCGAAATCCAGCGTGCCGAAGTTCGTCGAACCGACGGAGCCCGAACCCGAGTTGATCGCGCAACCCGTCGTCAGCACGAGCTGCGACTGGACGGTACCGGCAAGCTGGTTCGACTGCGCGTTGGCGGTCATGCACGCCGACGCGCAGGCGACAGCAACCAGGACTTTCCACTGAGTCTTCATGTTTCTTCCTTTGACGATTGAGAGGAACTGCAACTGCTACTGCGTGATCCGCCCGGCATCACCAGTCGACGGTGATGCCGAGCAAATCTTCATAAGTCCCGGCCGGGACTGCTTGCGTCTGCCCGTTGACGACACCGAACAGCGGCAGCGCCACGGCACTGCGGCGGTCGTCGACGAGAAACGACTGGGGAATCTGCGGAACGTAGGGCACGCTGCGCGCCGGATCGCGATACACGTTGTACGGAACGCGCGCGACCACATGGCCGGCGGTATCGCGGCTGACGAGGTAGCGCGTCGACTGCAGCCCGTTGCGGCCGCTGTCGACCGATACGAGAAAGCCGCCGATATCGGGGCTGCAGGTCACACGCAGCTGGCCGCCGCCCGATGCGCGCGCGTCGGTCGTCAGGTATTCGGACCACGTCGGCCCGTGCGTGCCGAAATCGAGCGAACCGGCATCCGCGCCGTTCAGCGCGCCCCCGACCTGGCAGCCGCTGCGCACCTGCAGGCTGACGTTCAGCGCGCCGTTCGCCTGTCCGGCGAATGCGCCGGCGAACGGCACGGCCATCAGCCAGGCCCCGACAATCTTCCGCATCGTTTCATGCATGTTGGCCTCCCGCGACGGCGCCCATGCGACGCGCTCGTCGATCGTTTTTCCAGCCATTCGAGCCGGTTTGATTTGGCGACTTCGGAATGTATCGACGGCCGGATTGAACGCAGGCGTTCCGATTGGAATCCGGCTTCCGGCGGCGTAAGGGCGTGACACGCCCACCGGCCGCGCCTGCTGCGCATGCCGGACCGGATATCAGTCGATTTTTTGTTGAAGTGGCGTTACCGCGCGAATTTTCCCCGTTCGCGCCGGTGATTTATTCGATGAGATACATGATTTGGCCCGGATTTACTTTTCGTTTTCTTGAGATGCGTTAATGATCCTGTAATCCCGGATGCCGCACAATCAGAAAATTCCGATGCCTGTATAAGAATTTTGAAAATGGCGGAATTGATCCTGAATGAACTTCATTTTTCAGCTTTAAAGAATTCGCGAATGGCGATTGGCGGATTTAACGTCAGAAAATTCCTATGAATGAAGTTCGACGCGATCGGAATGAATCCGGCCGTCGCCGATTCATTCCGGTGCGAGGATAAACGGCGTCGGGCGGCGCTTCGATCGAGCCCGCGACGGGGAAAGGCGCATGCGTGGCGGATTCGGCCGGGCTACGCGACCCGCCCGCTCACCGGAATCGTCGCGCCGCGAATCGCCTGCGCATCGGCCGACAGCAGGAATGCGATCGTCGCTGCAATCTCGTGCGGTTGAACCCAGCGCGTGAAATCCGCATTGGGTATGTCCTTGCGGTTCTGCGGCGTGTCGATGATGCTCGGCGCGATCGCGTTGACCGTCACGCCCGTATCGCGCAACTCCGCCGCCAGCGCCTCGGTCAGCCGCGCAACGCCCGCCTTCGCGGCCGCATAGGCGCCCATGCCGGGCCCCGCGTGGAGCGCCGCGCCTGCGCCGATGTTGACGATCCGACCCGACGAACCGCTCAACAGATGCGGCAGTGCCGCCTTCGACGCATTCAGCGCGGTCTTTACGTTGAGTTCATACATCCGGTCCCAGGTGGCCGCGTCGCCGTCGGCCACCGTCTCCCACGCGAATGCGCCCGCGATGTTGAGCAACGCGTCGAGCCGGCCAAATGCCTGATGCACGTCGTCGAGTGCCTGGACGGCGGCCCGCGCGTCGACGAGGTCCACGCCGCCGATGCAGCGCGCACCACCGAGCCCCGCGGGCAGCTCCGCTGCCGCCGGCGCGGCGCCCCGTCCGATCAGTGCGATGCGAGCGCCGCGCGCGCCCAGCCATGCGCCTGTCGCGAGGCCGAGCTGGCCGAACCCGCCCGTGATTGCGACCACCCTGTCAATCGTGCCCGTTTCCATTGATTCCCCCTCCTTTATCCGTCGTCCGGTTGCACCGTTGCCGCGGCCGCAAGCGCGCGGCCGTTCGCGGCTCCAGCGTACGCGCGAACGCCACCGGCAGGCAACGCGCACGCGTACCGCTTACCGGTCCGTCCGCACGGCCACGAGACTGCGCCTGCGCAATGCTTCCGTCGTTTCGGCCCCGTCGCCCGGGCGCCAGCCCGGCGGCATCAATACGTAACGTGCGGCGGTCCACGGGTCGCGCGCCGTCGCGACGTCGCGCGCAAGGCTCGCCCAATGCTCGAGTTCGACGACGAACGGATTGCGCGAGCGCGTGGGCGTCACGAGCCCGAAGCGGCACGGCTCGTCGGCGCGCTCCGCGACATAGGTGCCGAACAGCCGGTCGAACACGATCAGCACGCCGCCGTAATTCGCATCGAGGTAGTCGAGGTTCGACGCGTGATGCACACGGTGCGCGGACGGCGTGTTGAACACGTATTCGAGCCAGCCGAGCTTCGGTATCCACGTGTTGTGCAGCCAGAACTGATACAGCAGGTTGAACGACAGGATCGCGAGCACGGCCTCCGGACGCACCCCGAGCCAGACGAGCGGCGTGAAGAACATCGCCGCGCCGGCAAGCTTGCTGGTCCAGCCGAGCCGGAACGCGGACGACAGCGTCAACTGGTTCGGCGAATGATGGACGGCGTGGGTCGCCCAGAAGAACCGGATCCGGTGCGACGCGCGGTGATACCAGTAGTAGCAGAACTCCTGGCCGACGAACACGAGCAGCGCGAGCGCGATGCTGTCGAGCCGTATCGTGAACAGGCGGTGCGCCCAAGCGAACTCGAAGACCGGCGCGGCGAGCGAGAACGGCACCAGCGCGAGCAGCTTGCGCCCGGCGAGATCCGCGAGCGAGAGCCAGACCTCGCCCCAGTCGAACGGCGCGGCCTGCCGGCTGCGCCGCCAGGTGAGTACGGCCGCCTCGACGAACGATACGGCGACGATGAACAGTGTGACGAAATACGCGAGTTCTCCTGTCGTGAGCATGATGGGCAGTTCCTTACGTTGAAGCGGCACGCTCGCTGCGGCACGAGCCGCCGGCGCGTCGAATGAACGGCACTGTAGTGGCGCGGAACGGGAAAAACCACGCGCGAAATGTGTCGCCGCATGTCACGACAACGTGCGGGCAAGCGGTGCGCGATTGTCGTGCCCCCGTGTGCGGGCACGCGCCCGGCACGGCGTCGCTCGACGACCGGCCCGCCACGCGGCGTACTCACGCCGCCCGCACGGCCGACACGCGCATTCGTCAGACCGGTCGCCGCCCGCCGCGTGTAACCGCGCGACATCTTTTATGACGAGACGGATGCGTCCAACCACCCTAAAGTTCGCTCCATCGACACGCGACTGCGTGTTCCCGAACCGAACCGAATCGAACCGAATCGACAGGACACCCGATGAAATTCCGTTACCTCGCCAGCGCAGCCGCGCTCGTCTGTCTCGCCAGCACGTCCGCCTTTGCCCGGCCGCTGCGCGCCACCGTGGTCGTCGCGCCAGCGCCAGTGCTCGTCGCGTCGCCACCGCCGCCCGCGACGGTCGTCGCAGCGTCGCCGGTGCCGAACGTCATATACGTGACCCCGCCGCCGCCCAAGGCCCTGTATCTGGCCCCGCCGCTGCCGAAAGCGGCTTACGTCGCGCCGCGCACGGTCTATGTCGCCCCGGTGCCGCGTGCGGCCGTCTGGGTCCCCGGCCACTGGGCCGGCCGCGTGTGGGTGCCCGCGCACTGGGCGTGACCCTGCGTCGGTGCTCACCCACCCGATCCCGATCCGTTTCATCAACCGCCTGCCGGCGCGAAATGCCGGCCCCATCAAGGAGAAACCCGTGAAGTCCGTCAAGAAGATGATTGCCCTCGTCGTTTTGTGTATTGTTTCAGCAGCGGCATCGGCGCAGGACGCGGCGCCGCGCGCGGCCGTCGGCGCACGCATCGAGCGCGCGATGGCCCAGCTCGAAACCCGCTTCGCCGCCGCGAACACCACGCACGACGGCAAGCTCACCCGCCAGCAGGCCGCGCTCGGGATGCCGATGGTCGCGCAGCATTTCGACGAGATCGACACGCAGCAAAACGGATACGTGACCGTCGCGCAGCTCGAAGCGTTCCTGCGTCAGCGCATGGCGGCCCGATAGCGACGACAGCGACAGACAACAACCCGATCGCGCGACCCGCGCCGGAGGCAGCCGATGGAGCAAACACCCAGAATCATCGTGCTCGACGACGAGGCGGAGTTGCGCAACATGCTGCAACGCTTCCTGAGCGGGCACGGCTTCCAGGTGCGCGCGGTGGCCGACGGCAAGCGGCTCGACCGCCTGTTGCAGCGCGAGCCTTACGACCTGCTGGTGCTCGACCTGATGATGGAGCCCGAGGACGGCCTCAGCGTCTGCCGCCGGCTGCGCGCGGAAGGGCACACGCTGCCGATCCTGATGGTCACCGCGAAAGGCGACGCGGCGGACAAGGTCGTCGGCCTCGAGACGGGCGCCGACGACTATCTCGCGAAGCCGTTCCTCCCCGACGAGCTGGTCGCCCGCGTCCGTGCGCTGCTGCGGCGGCAGAAGATGGCGGCGGGCGAACCGACGGTAACCGCGCAGCGGCTGCGCTTCGGCGATTTCACGTTCGACGTCGGCCAGCAGATGCTGTGCCGTGACGGCACGCCGGTCGACGTGCATTCCGCCCAGATGCTGTTGCTGCACGCACTCGGCTCGTCGCCGAACCGCGCGGTGAGCCGCGAGAACCTGCTCGCCCGCGCGCGCGGGCGCGACCACCAGGCGCTCGACCGCAGCGTCGACGTGCAGATCCTGCGGCTGCGCCAGATCGTCGAGGAGGATCCGGCCAAGCCGCGCTTCATCAAGACCGTCTGGGGCATCGGCTACATGCTGGTGGCCGGCGTCGAACCGTGATGCGACGCCTGCTGCCGCGCTCGCTGATGTCGCGCAACATCGCGTTGCTGGTCGCGCTCGTTGCGCTGTCGCTCGCCTGTTCGCTCGTCGTCCTGCTGCATTACGTGCAGCGCCCGCGCGTCGAGCGCGCGTCGATCGTCTTTGCGAACTATGTGGCGTTGCTCGACCGTACGCTCGCGAGCGTGCCGCCCGAAACGGGCAACGCGGTGGCCGCCCGGCTCGGTGCGCAGACCGCCCCGCCGCCGGCGGACCCGCCCCGTCCGCCGAATCTGCTCAGGCTGTTCCAGTCCTGGCAGCGCGACGTCTTCATGCGGGCGCTCGAGCGCCACCTGCCGCCCGACCAGCCGGTGCGCTGGCAATCGGGCGACGAGGATCGTCTGTGGATTCGCGTACACGTGTCGGGTCAGCCTGTCTGGGTGGCGCTGCCGATCGCGGCGGACACGCAGGCGAGCGGCATCACGACGGCCGTCGTGCTGTCGGTCGGCCTCGCGCTGCTCGCCGCGCTGACCGGCTACCTGATCCAGCGCCACCTGAACCGGCCGCTCGCCGAACTGGCGCGCGCGGCGCGCCGCGTGAGCGCGGGCGAACGGCCGCCGCCGCTGCCCACCGACGGCCCGACCGAAATTGCGGACGTGAGTCTCGCGTTCAACCAGATGACCGATGCGCTGCAGCAGGAAGAGACGACGCGCGCACTGATGCTGGCCGGCGTCTCGCACGATATCCGCACGCCGCTCACGAAGCTGCGTCTCGCAATCGCGATGGCGCTGCCGCGCGGCAGCAACGACGCGCTGGTGGCAGCGTCCGACGGCTATCTGGACCAGATCGACACGATCCTGCAGCAGTTCATGGACTACGCGGGCAGCGGCGAGCGCGAAACGCCGAAGACCGGCGATCTGAACGCGCTGGTCGGGCAGCTCGTCGCGGATTTCGCGGGGCTCGGCCACGAATTCGCGTTCGACGACGGCGACGTGCGGCCCTTCGCGTTCCGGCCCGTGAGCCTGATGCGGCTGCTGATGAATCTGATGCAGAACGCGGTCGTCTACGGCCGCTCGGGCCTGCTCGTACGCACCTGGATGCAGCACGGCTGCGCCTGTGTCGCGGTGTGCGACCGCGGCACGGGCCTCGGCGCCGCCGAACTCGAACGGCTCAAGACGCCGTTCAGCCGGGGCACGAACGCCCGCAGCCATGCGGGCGGCACAGGCCTCGGCCTCGCAATCGTCGAACGAATCGCGCGCCTGCACGGCGGCTCGCTCACGTTCCGCGACCGCGACGGCGGCGGCCTCGAAGCGGTCGTCGCGCTGCCGCTGGATCCGCCCGTGCAGGTGCGCGCGCCGCTGCCTGCGTGACGGCCGGCCGCCCGTCGGCGAAGCGGCACATGCGTCGACGTGCGTGACGTCGGCTCGCCGACGAAACCGCAACATGCGCTGACTTGCACTGACATGCGTAACGTCCGCTCGCCGACGAAACCGCGACATACGTCGACATAATTCGTGCGTGGCGCCGCACGACACCTCCCCGCATACTTGCGCCTGAGCGTTGCGCAACTGCACGGACCAAAGTGCCCCGCCGACGTTCAGACACCAGCCCCCGATAGTTCGCGATCCTGATCATGGCGGAAGTATCGGCAACGTCAACCCGATCACGGACATCGACATGAACGCTTCTCTCGACTTTCTCGCCTCCCGCGCCAAGCGCGTCGCCTGCACCGCACTGATCGCCGGCGCGCTCTTCACGACCGGCTGCGCCGCGACGCCGGCCGGCATTCAGGCGGCCGGCCCGCTGCCCCAGGTTCACGCGGACGTCGTCTGCGTGTCCGCGTTCGACGTCGCCGCCGATGACGTCAAGCTCGACGGCGGGATGGCCAGCAAGCTGATGACGATCGCGCGCGGCGTGTCGACCGATGCACAGCGGCAGCAGACCGCGCTGAAAGCCCGCGAACAGCTTGCCGACGAACTCGTGCGCGAGCTCGTGTCGCTGGGCGTCCCCGCGATGCGCGCGGACGGCGCCGTGCCGGCCGGCCGCGACGCATTGATCGTCACGGGCCGGTTCGAGACGATCGACGCGGGCAACCGCCGGCGCCGCATCCTGATCGGCCTCGGCGCGGGCAAGAGCGAAGTGGGCGCGTCGGTGGCCGTCCTGTTCCAGCCCGCTCGCGGCACGCCGCAGCCGCTCGTCACGTTCTCCGTCGACGCGGACAGCGGACGCATGCCCGGCATCGCCGAGACCGCGGGCGTCGGCGCGGCGGCAGGCCGTCTCGCGACGTCGGCGGCCGTCAGCGGCGGCGTGCACGGCGTGTCGGAGACGAAGCGCGATACGGTGTCGGCCGTCACGGGCAAGCTCGCGCGGTCGATCGCGAAACAGCTCGCGGCGACGAGCGCGACGAACGGCTGGCTGCCGCACGTATCGGCGAGCTGACGCGCGCACGCCAGGTGCGCGAGCCGGCATCTGGGCATAATGCCGGAAACCGATCCGGCCGCTCGCGCATCGCGCAGTTTGCGAGCGAAGCGCAGCGCGCCGGAATCGAACCTCGAACCTCATCCGCTCAAACACATGCAAGTGCTCGTCGTGGGATCCGGCAAGCTGGCGACGGAGTTGCTCCGCTCGCACAAGCTGGACAGTACGTATCAAGTCATTCCGTGGACCGCCGACAGCCGCATCGACGTCAGGTCGATCGTCGTCCATGCCGGCTCCGGCCGCGAACTGCCGGCCGTGATCGCCGCCTGCCGGGCGACGTCGTCGCCGCTCGTCGAGCTGTCCACCGGCTCCGACATCGAGACCGGGTCGCACGACTTCCCGGCCGTGCTGTGCCCGAACACGAACATCCTGATGCTCAAGTTCATGAGCATGCTCGAAACCAGCGGCCACCTCTTTCGCGATTGCGCAATCAGCGTGGTCGAATCCCATCAGGCGACGAAGTCGTCGGTGCCCGGCACCGCCGTTAGCATCGTCCAGTCGCTCGGCCTGCCGCCCGACGCGATTCGCTCGGTGCGGGACCCTGCAATCCAGCGCGGCGAACTGCAGATCCCCGATGACGAACTGGCGCGCCACGCGTACCACCAGGTACGGATCGAAGACGGCGCCTGCAGCCTGCAGTTCGAATCCCGCGTGTACGGCGCATCGCCTTATGCGGACGGTGTGTCGCGCATCGTCGACGCCGTTCGTTGCCACGAACTCGAGAACCGCCGCTATTCGATCATGGAGTTCATCCGGAACGGCTGGCTGTGAGGCCGGTAGTGGACCGGGCGAGGTTTTCCCGGCCCGCTCCAACCCTTCTCCGGGCTCGGCGTTCATTGCCCGCCCTTGCTGTCGAGCGGATGCACGGTCTCATTCAGCACGCGCGCATGTGCACCGACCGGGAAATTCGACAGCGAGCCGAAGTCGCCACCCTGATAGCCGAAGATCTTGCCGTCCGTCTTGCGCTGCGTCAGGTCGATCAGCACGACGCCGAGCGTCGGGATCACCTTCTCGCGCCACACGAACAGATACAACTCGTCCGCAAGCTTGAAGTAATGGCAGCGATCGACGTCGGCCAACCCGCGCTCGACGCCTTCCAGGCATTGCCACGCGTAGAAGTTCTCGTTCAGGTAGATGTGCTCGTAGCATTCTGTCGGGCTGTAGCGGTACATCGTGCGCTTGCCGATCAACTCGCGGGTCGGCGCATGCAGCGGCCCCGGGCCGACATGGCCGCCGAGCGTGCCGTGGCGGAATGCGACGTCGACGCCCGTCAGCGGCAGCCCGCGCGCCACGCGCGTGAATGCATCGACGTGCGTATCCGCCTCGGTCGGCAGCGTGCCCGTCACCGACGTCCACACGCCGCTTTCCAGGTCGATCACGACGCTCACCGACGTCGCACGTGCCGCCGAATCGATGTAGTCGACGAAATACAGCCCCTCGCGCAGCCGCGTCACGCGGCACGGCTCGCTGCCGCACGCACCGGTCGCCGCATCGCGCCATTGCAACGCGCGCGGCTCGAACCTGAAGACGCGCGACGCGCTGGATGTGCCGGACGCGTCGTCGAGCGTGAGCGTCTGGCCCGCCAGCGCGTCGACAGGCGCGACGAGGTTGGCCTCCGGCGCAAAGCCGTCCGCGAGCGCGCCCACCTGAATGAAAACCGGATCCTGTCGTTCCACCTGCCGTCTCCCGTGCAGCCTCAGGCCCGGCGGGCCGTCTACGCTGCTCATGCACATGGTGCAGGCTGCGCGCGGCGCGCGGTATCGGCCAAAAGGATGAAGGGCGCACGCCGCCGGAACGCGCTAAAGTGCGTGTGATCCGCGCCGCGACCGGCGCGCGAGGAGCGCGCATGCATCGTGTCACCCACTACCGCCGTACCCGCGAAGGCATCGAGGCGATCAGCCTCGAATCGGATCGCGCGTTCCCGCGTCATGCACATGACGAATTCGGAGTCGGGGTGATCGTCAGCGGCGCGCACCGGTCGTGGAGCGGCCGCGGCCAGGTCGACGCGCTGGCCGGCGACGCAATCATGGTCAACCCGGGCGAAATGCACGACGGCGCGCCACTCGACACGCACGCGCAGCGGAGCTGGCGGATGCTGTACCTCGCGCCGGCGCTCGTCACCGGCGTCGCGGCCGACGAAGGGCTCGTCGGCATCGAGCTCGCGCGTCCGGCGGTGCGCGACGGGCGACTGGCCGAGGCCTTCGGCCGGCTATACGCGCGCATCGTCGACGGCAACGACGCGCCGCTCGCGCGCGACGAAGCGCTCGTGATGCTCGTCGCGGGTTTGCTGGCGCGGCACGCGAACCGCGCACTGCCGCAGATGGGCGTCGCGCCCGCGATCCACGCGGCGCGGGAACGGCTCGATGCAGCGCCCGCCGCACCCGTGTCGCTCGCCGAACTCGCGGCGCTGGGTGGCGTGAGCCGCTTCCAGTTGCTGCGCGGCTTCGCGCGCGAACTCGGCATCACGCCGCATGCGTACCTGATCCAGTCGCGCACGCGGCTCGCCCGCGCGCTGCTCGCGCGCGGCCGGCCGATCGTCGATGCCGCGGCCGAAGCGGGGTTCGCCGACCAGAGCCACCTCACGCGCGCGTTTGCGCGCCAGTTCGGCATCACGCCAGGGCGATTCACGCAGGCGATGAGGTAGCCGGCGAGGAGGTCGCCGGATCCCCCTCTCGCTGCAATTTCATTCAAGACGCCCACCCCGCCACCGCGCGACGATGCGGCGCATGAAAACACGACTGATTGGCTACCTCTACCTCGCCGCCGCGATGACCGGCGTCGGCAGCACCGTGATCGCGAGCCGCCTGGCCGCCGGCGGTCTGCCGCCGTTCACGGCAACCGCGCTGCGCTTCCTGATCGCGACGCCATTGCTGTTCGCGTTGATGCGCATGCAACGGCTGCGCTGGCCGCGGCTCTCGCTGCGCGACACCGTGCTGCTCGTCGTGCAGGCTGCCGCGGGCGGCGTCGGTTATACGGTGCTGCTGATCTGCGGCACGCGGCTGTCGTCGCCGCTCGATGCGGGCGTGATGCTCGGCACGCTGCCGGCGATGTCGACACTGATCGCGGCCGTCATGCTGCGCGAACGGCAGACGCCGCGTGACTGGGCGGCCGCCGCGCTCGCGACGTGCGGCGTGCTGTTCGTCACGTTCACGCCTGGCCAGCCGCTGCCGTCGCTGCAGACGCTCGCCGGCGACGCGCTGGTGCTGGCGGCCGTCGCATGTGAAGCCGTATTCATCCTTCTCAACCGCCGGCTCGCGACGCCGCTCGCCCCGCTCGCGCTGTCGACGGCGATGTCCGGGCTCGGCTTCGTGCTCGCGCTGGTGCCGGCCACATTCGAAGCGCATGCGGGCACGGCGGGCTGGACGTCGGGCGCGGTCGCGGCGATCGCGTACTACGCGCTGGTGCCGACCGTGCTCGGCTACCTGTGCTGGTACGCGGGTTCGGCCCGCACGAGCGGCACCGAAGCCGCACTGTTCACCGCTGTCGCGCCCGTGTCGGCGGTGCTGTTCGCGGTCGCGCTGTTCGGCGAGACGCTGAACGCCACGCGGCTCGCCGGCATCGCGCTGGTCGTTGCAGGCATGCTGGTCGGCGCGATACGACGGCGCGCGGCGCCGTCACGCGCACCGGGCACGCAATCGGCGTAAGCGGCAAAAGAAAGCGCCGTGCCGCCCCGCAATCGCGGGAACAGCACGGCGCTTGTCGCATCTCGTCGCCGAATCGTGGCTTTGGCGGCTTTCGTGGCTTACTTCGCCTTTTCCGCCGTATCGCTGATCGCCTGCCCGCCCTTCGAAATATCCTGTCCCATGCCGGCAATCGTATTGCAACCGGCGAGCGCGGCGGTCACCACCAGCAGCATTGCAGCAATCGTACGCGTCATTTTTCCCTCTCCTTCGAGTCGTTGTGCCCGAGCGGGCGAATCGTGAGTCATCTGCGGCGTGGCGCCCTGCGATGCGCAGGGCGCCGGGCCTGACCGGATTATACGGGGACAGCCATCACACGCCAGCCCGGACCGGGCGGGTGTCGCGAGCCCCCGCTGACACGACCCGCGCAAGTTTTCCTTGACTTCGGCCAGCCTCAAACTAATATACGCACCGCGTATATTTTCCTGCGAGGTACCGCCGATGACCGTTCCCCAGCAAGCCTTCCTCCGCGACGCGATGCGCCGCCTCAACATGACCCGCGAAGCGTTCGCCAACCGTATCGGCGTCAGCCGGCGCGCGCTGGATACGTGGCTGCTGCCCGACGATTCGCAGGAGTGTCGCGGGATGCCGGAAATCGTCGAGCGCTTCGTGTCGGAGATCGTCGAACGCGCCGCGCCGGAAGGCGGCGACTATACGCAAAGCGTAGATAATCAGGGGTTGGCGAAGCAGTTCCTGTTCGAAGGCAAGCCGCAGTTGCTGTCGGTCGACCAGTTCTCGCGGGATTCGGTCGAGGCGCTGTTCCGAGTCGCCGACGTGATGCAGCCGATCGCGCGCCGCCGCAAGATTTCGCGCGTGCTGGAAGGCGCGGTGCTCGGCAACCTGTTCTTCGAGGCCAGCACGCGCACCCGCGTGTCGTTCGGCGCGGCGTTCTGCCGGCTCGGCGGCTCGGTGTGCGACACGACCGGCTTCACGTTCTCGTCGATGGCGAAAGGTGAATCGATCTACGACACGAGCCGCGTGATGTCCGGCTACGTCGACGCGCTGGTGATCCGCCATCCGGAGAAAGGCTCGGTCGCCGAATTCGCGCGCGCGACCAACCTGCCGGTGATCAACGGCGGCGACGGCCCCGGCGAGCATCCGAGCCAGGCGCTGCTCGACCTGTATACGATCCAGCGGGAATTCTCGCGGCTCGGCAAGATCGTCGATGGCGCACACATCGCGCTCGTCGGCGACCTCAAGTACGGCCGCACCGTGCATTCGCTCGTCAAGCTGCTCGCGCTGTACCGCGGCCTCAAGTTCACGCTCGTGTCGCCGCCGACGCTCGAGATGCCCGCATACATCGTCGACCAGATCTCGAAGAACGGTCACGTGATCGAGCAGACGCACGACCTCGCCGCAGGGCTGAAGGGGGCCGACGTCGTCTACGCGACGCGGATCCAGAAGGAGCGCTTCGCCGACGAATCGTTCGAGGGCTACACGCCGGATTTCCAGATCAACCAGGCGCTCGTCGACACCGTCTGCGGCGCGGACACGCTGATCATGCACCCGCTGCCGCGCGACAGCCGCCCGGGCGCGAACGACCTGTCGGTCGACCTGAACCGCGACCCGCGCCTCGCGATCTTCCGGCAGACCGACAACGGGATTCCGGTGCGGATGGCGATCTTCGCGGTGCTGCTCGGCGTCGAGAATCTCGTGCAACACTCGATGCGCGATGCGACGTGGCGTCCGCCCACGTATCTCGGGCCGGAGGATGCGGTGTTTCACGGGATCGATTGAGAAACAACGGTCACCGCGCCCGGTATGACGCAACGTCATTCCGGGCGCGCACTTCTCAGAGATAGAGCGTCAGCTTGGAAGGCGCTCTTTTGGCTTTGGCGATCGGTGATGCAGAACCGCCAACCGTGGCTACGCACGCCACGGATCGATCACCCGAAGGCCGGCTGCCTCAAACGGCGCGATGTCACGCGTCGCGACAATCAAGCCATTTGCGTCAGCGGTGGCGGCAATATAGCCATCGGCAGGCGCAATCGCGCTACCGGCGGCACGGGCGCGCGCGCGAAGATTTGCGTACGCTTTGGTCGCTGCTTCGTCGAATGGCAGGATCCGGCCTCGAAATACCGGCACGACACGTTGCTCGATGCTTTGGTGTAGCCACTCCCGACGCCTCCCTTCCGGCAGGGCCGCCACGCCAAATCGCAATTCTGCAAGGCTGATCGCCGCCAGAAACAGCGTCTCGACGTTTTGCGCATCGAGCCAATCCATCACGGCGACACTCGGCTCGCGGCGCAACGGTTCGGATATGACGTTCGTATCAACAAGGATCATTCGAAGCTCATCGGCTCAGTTGGCGTCTTGTCGCGCTGGATGTCGAGATCAACGCCCCCTGCCTCTCGCCCGATCTCCGCAAGCAGCGTACCAAGCTTGAGTCGCCCTTCCGGGCGAACCGCTTGCTCGAGAATGTCACGCACCTCGGCTTCGGTACTGCGCCCATGTTGGGCCGCACGAATTCGAAGGGCGCGATGCACTTCATCAGGCAAATTCCGCACGGTTATCACTGGCATGATGCACTCCACGTCAATGCTTTCAATGCATTCATTCTAGCATTTTGCTGTCGCGTGAGTAGCGCCATGAGTTGATCACTCTATCTCCGCTGACAGTCTCATCCCACCTAGTCGATTGGCTAGTGCCCCACACCTCCCGCCCCGTTAGCCCATCCGCAACATTCTTCAACACTTTTCCAAAACACGAACGAGAACGCTTCTCATTTAGTAAAAAATTACATAGAATGCCGACTGAAAACAAATCGTAATAATTCCCGGCGGCATGCACATCCGTGCAGCGCTTGCCTCCGGGCCACACCAGACGAGGTCGATGCGCTCATGAAGTCCCGCTCCGAAGAGCTGAAGCTCGGAAAGTTCACCACCCTGTGCGGCGTGCTCGCGGCGAGCCCGGCATTCGCCGACGGCGCACCGCCGCCCGCCCCGGCCGACGGCGACGGCCATCTCGCGCCGATCGAGATCAAGGGCAAGGCCGAGCACAGCTACAAGGCGGACTTCTCCGCATCCGCGAAATTCACCGCGCCGCTCGTCGACACGCCGAAATCCGTCACTGTGATCCCGCAGGAACTGATCCGGAACAGCGGCGCGTCGACGCTGACCGAGGCGCTGCGTACCGTGCCCGGCATCACGTTCGGCGCGGGCGAAGGCGGCAATCCGCTCGGCGACCGGCCGTTCCTGCGCGGCTACGACACGCAAGGCAGCATGTTCGCCGACGGGATGCGCGACACCGGCGCGACCACCCGCGAAATCTTCAACACCGAGCGCGTCGAGATCACGAAAGGCTCGGACGGCGCATATGGCGGCCGCGGCGGCGCGGGCGGCAGCATCAACCTGATCACGAAGGCCCCGCACCTCGGCACGAGTGCGGACGCGAGCGCGGGCTTCGGCACCGACCGCTACCGCCGCTTCACGGCAGACGGCAACTGGCAGTTCGCCGATCATGCGGCGTTCCGCCTCAACCTGATGAGCCACAACAACGACGTCGCCGGCCGCAATGCAGTCAACAACGGGCGCTGGGGCGTCGCGCCGTCGATTACGTTTGGCCTCGGCACGCCGACCCGCGTCACCGCGAGCTACTACCATCTGTCCACCGACGACATGCCCGACGGCGGCATCCCGTATTTCTACGGCTTCAACATCCCGAAGGGCGTCAGCACCGACGGCCCTGCGCCTGTCGACCGCCACAATTTCTACGGGCTGATCGACCGCGACTTCCGCAAGACGACGTCGGATATCAGCACGCTCAGGATCGAGCACGACATCACGTCGTCGCTGACGATCCGCAACACCACGCGCTACACGGAGTCCACGCAGGACTACATCTGGACGCAGCCGGACGACAGCCAGGGCAACGTCGTCAACGGCCGGGTCTGGCGGCGTGCGAACACCCGCAACAGCTCGATCAACAGCATCGCGAACCAGACCGAGCTGTTCGGCGAATTCCGCACGGGCCCGCTGAAACACAACTTCACGACCGGCATCGAGCTGTCGCGCGAATGGGGCAAGCGCGACACGTACAGCGTCGCGGCCGGCACCGGCAAGATCTGCCAGAACGGCATCGGCGCGGCGTCGGACTACAACTGCACGAGCCTGTGGTCGCCGAACCCGGCCGATCCGTGGGCAGGCTCGATCACGCGTGACAACGACTACGCGCATGCGCGCACCGTCACGAAATCGATCTACGGCTTCGACACGATCGAGCTGACGCCGCGCTGGCAGGTGAACGCCGGGGTGCGCGTCGACGACTATTCGACGCGCTTCACCGACACCCGCGCAAAAGGTGGCAAGACCTACACGCGCGACGACACACTGTTCAACTGGCAGCTGGGCCTTGTGTTCAAACCCGCTCAGAACGGCAGCATCTACGCGTCGTACGCGACGTCGTCGACGCCGGCCGGCATGCTGCTCGGCGAAGGCAGCGAATCGCAGTCGCTGTCGCCGGGCCGCGGCGGCGTCGGCCCGAACGCCGACCAGATGGCGCCTGAAAAGAACCGCAGCATCGAACTCGGCACGAAGTGGAACGTGCTGAACGACAAGCTCGCGCTGACGGCCGCGCTGTTCCAGATCGATACGACGAACGCGCGCGTGACGCTGCCGAACAACCAGTACGCGATGGTCGGCAACAAGCGCGTGCAGGGCCTCGAACTCGGCGTCGCGGGCCAGCTCACGAAACAGTGGCAGGTGTTCGGCGGCTACACGTACATGAAGAGCGAGCTGCGCGACAACGGCAAGAACGCCGAGAACAACGGCCATCAGTTCCCGAACACGCCGAAGCACAGCTTCACGATGTGGACCAACTACGACGTGACGCCGAAGTTCACGGTCGGCGGTGGCGCGTTCTACATGTCGCAGGTGTTCGGCGATCCCGAGAACCAGCGCGCGGTGCCGTCGTACTGGCGCTTCGACGCGATGGCGCAGTACCGGATCAACAAGAAGCTCGACCTGCAGCTGAACGTGAACAACCTGTTCAACCGCACGTATTTCGATCAGGCGTATCCGGCGCACTACGCGTCGATCGCGCCGGGCCGCTCGGCGTTCGTCACGCTGAACGCGCGCTACTGATCGATGGAGGCCGTGTCGCTGAAGGCGCTCGCGTCGGTGTCGCCGCGCGAGTTCGCCGCGATCCTGTCCGGGCCGCCCGAGCGCGCCGCCGCATGGGTCGCGGCGGCGGCCGGCAACGGCATCGTCGAAGCGCAGGCCGTCTACGGGCAATACCTGCTCGACGGCCACGGCGTGCCGCGCGATCCGGCGGCCGCGTTCACGTGGTTCCGGCACGCGGCGCAGGCCGATCACCCGATGGCGATGAACATGCTCGGCCGCTGCTACGAGTTCGGCTGGGGCACTGCCGCGTGCGCACCGGTCGCCGTCTACTGGTACCGGCTCGCCGCGCACGCGGGGCTCGACTGGGGCATGTACAACTACGCGACCGCGCTCGCGCTCGGCAACGGCGTCGACGAGAATCGCGCCGACGCGCTCGACTGGTTCCGGCGCGCGGCCGCGCTTGGTCACGCGAAATCGCTCAACCTGATCGGCGGGTTCTACGAGGACGGCTGGGTCGTCGCCGCCGATGCGGACGCCGCTTTCGATCACTATCGCCGCGCAGCCGTTGCCGGCGATTTCCGCGGACAGTTCAACTATGCGCGGCTGCTCGCCGAGCGCGGCCGCGTCGACGATGCGCTCGCGTGGATTGCGCGCGTGCCCACAACCGCGACGCCTGCGTTCGTCGCGAAGATGTGCGCGTATCTTGCCGCGTCGCCGGTCGCTGCGTTCCGCACGGCTGCGGCGCGGCTGCAGACAAACGATCCGGAATCCATATCATGATGCTGCATATTCCCGGCGTGCTGACCAGCGAGCAAGTCGCGCAATGCCGCGACATCCTCGACCACGCCGAATGGACCGACGGCAACGCGACGTCCGGCGCGCAGTCCGCGCTCGCGAAGCACAATCGCCAGTTGCCAGAAGGCTCGCCTGCGGCGCGTGCGGTGGGCGACGCGATCCAGGATGCGCTGGCGCGCAATCCGCTGTTCTTTTCGGCGGCGCTGCCGCTCAAGGTGTTTCCGCCGCTGTTCAACCGTTATGAAGGCGGCGAAGCATTCGGCACGCATGTCGACAACGCGATCCGGCTGCTGCGCGGCACGGATTTCCGTGTGCGCAGCGACCTGTCGGCGACGCTGTTTCTCGAAGAGCCCGATGCGTACGACGGTGGTGAATTGTGCGTCGAAGACACGTTTGGCGTACATCGCGCGAAACTGCCGGCCGGCGATCTCGTGCTGTATCCGGCATCGAGCCTGCATCATGTGACGCCCGTCACGCGCGGCGCGCGGGTGGCGTCGTTCTTCTGGATTCAGAGCATGGTGCGCGATGATGCCGATCGGACGTTGCTGTTTCAGCTCGATACGCAGATTCAGCAGCTATCGACGGAGAAAGGTGCGCATGACGCGAGCGTGATCGCGCTCACCGGGATTTATCACAACCTGTTGCGGCGGTGGGCAGATGCGTGAGCAGCGCTCGCTTCTGTCGGCAGAGGGAAGTAACGTTGCCGACTTTCTGGGCATTCCGCAAACCATCTGAACAAAACAATGAGAACGCTCGAGGCGTCCTCAAACTTATAGACGCAAGCGCACGACGCGGCGTGCGATCGCATCTTGAACACACTATCTAGTCAGCCAGAAATAGTAGCTTGCCGTAGCTGCCAACACGACTGCGGCGGTATAGAAAGCGGGTTGGTTGCGTAGGAAATCAAGCTTGCTTGGCTCTTCCTCGATTTCGTTGTCCAGATTCCAGTAGTCAAACATCCATGGAGTATGTACAACGTTTAGCAGCAACACCGCAGCCGAGCTTACGAACAGCACGAAGAGGACAATTTCCTGAGTAGTTGACATGCCTGACCCTATTAACGGGCGTTCCAGCGCGTGAAAATTTCGAGTTCCATCTGATATAGCTCGTCCAGTGTGCCACCGATCATGCCGCCCAGGGTGCTTCCGAGCGTGACCGTCGCGATGGCACATATTGGTTCAGCCGGACCGCACAAAAACGAGACATAGAATCCAGCTACTCCACCACCGACCATACCGCCCGCGATAATACTGCCTTGCCGAGCGAGCTCCTTTATTTTATCTTCCGCCCTATATACTTCATTAGCGGCGAGCATAGCAGTCAACAAAATCAGGACTGTGCTATATGCTCGCATCTTCATGATTCTGGCATTCACACCAGCATTCGGCCGGCCGGCAGATTTGATAACCTCATAATAGACTTTATTGCGCTCCACCTCGGCCAAATCCGAAAAAGGCTTTCCGAAGTCGCGCATGGCGTATCTATCGAGATAGTAATCGAACCCTTTGGCCTTCAACTTCAACCTTTCGGCCTCAGCCACACCGGTGGCCGTCGTATATTTCCGATATTCGACAAACAACTGATCACGCGTCTGGTTGCAAAACAGCGCCCCCTCTTTAACGGATATACGACCGGAATCAACTTCCTTCCGAACCTCGTCGGAAACTTCCTTGATGTGCGCCATATAGCGCTTGCGCGTATCTTCGTTCTTGATGACGTCATAGGCAAACCTTGTCGCAGCCGCCTCAAAGGAGGCGATCGCCTTTTCAAGGAAGTCACTTCTAATATGATGCGTTTCTTGCGTCGCGTAACTGCCCTCGTGGATGGCCTTATTCTGGTTTTCTGCCATACTTACCTCAGAATCGCGTCGATCAGACGCTCGGTGACCGAGCTGTAGTTGGATTGTTCACCCTCGACATGGAGCTCAATTTTCTGGCATGGGCTACTATTTGGCCGATCAAATGCGACCATATTCCTTGAGTCGACAACCCCCTCCTCAACAGACCCATCTGCAAAATGAGCAGTACAGCGCAGCCCTTCGCAGTTGCCTTGTTCGTTCAGCTTGAACCGTACCCAGTGCTCGGGATCAGCCTTGTCAACGCCACAACATCTGTCGCCGCAAATCCCATACTTGATAACCCCTCGCCATCATATTGCTCGAACATCACGCTTTGCGACGGAAGCATAGTTGGCATCGGATAGCAGCCACACGAAACCTTGTCGCCCTCAAGCGCGACCTTCTGCCCCATCCAGCCATCGGGGAACCGCGGGCCGACTGCAACGACATGTCCAACCGAGCCGCATGCCGGACACATCACCGACGCGCCGACATGCGTCAACTGCTGCCCCATGACTGACGTAGTGGCAATGCCCTCTGTCACTACGCCCCCGGCAGTCGACTTGTCACCCACTCTCAGATAATGTCTTTTCACTGATTTTAGCCCTCTCGGATTCTTTGTTCCGACTAATACCCGACGCAGGACCGTTTGTCGAGAGACGAACGTGGACTTGACTAAATGTGACATTCGGTTATGAGTCGCCTCGCAGAATCACCTCGCAGAACTACGAGGATGCCCGAGTAACAGCGTTCGCATTCTTCTTGTCGCGCCGCCCTGCTTCCCTGCGCTCAGCTATTCGTCACCCATGACAGTCCCGCAGCACCTTCTCGATTTGTCAAATCCGGCCGTATCGCGCGCGCGAAACCCAGCTGATGGATAAATTGCGCGGTTCGGTCGCGCGCTACGACCGTCCCATAGATCCGATTGCGGAAGATGATCGGGACGCGTCGCGGTGATCCCCCTGGATACGCAAGCATTGGTGCAGTGGGTTGCCGCGATCCGGCAGTCGGCGCGGCACGCGGTCCGCTCGCTCATCCCGCCTCAGGCCACTGCCGTCAGAAGACGCACACTTCACCATCCTCCGGCACGAGCAACCGATCAGTCATCCCCTTCTCTGCCGAGAATTCACGCAGTTCCTTCCGGGTCAGCATCGCATGGTTGACCGCCTCCATATGTGACGCAATCAGCGTGGCCTGGGGCGCAGCCTGATAGACCTTGTGAACATCCTCCTTGCCCATGATGATCGAGCCCAGGCCGGGCACTTGCGCATCGCCGCTGTTCAGGATGACGGCATCCGGCCGATGGGTTTCCAGGCTGTCTTCCACGAACGTGTTCCAGACCGTATCGCCGGCGAGGTACAGCGTCTTTTCCGCCGAATGCTTGAACACGACGCCGCTCACCTGGCCCATCCGATCGCCAATCGCCTGAATGACTTCGTCCGACCCGTGCTGACCGGGCGTCTTGATGAGCGTCACGCCGTTGAAAGACGTGTCGTCCGTGAGCACGCGCACATCCGTGAATCCCGCATCCTTCACGATCGAGGCATCCTGCTCATGCTGGACGAACACCGGCAGGCTTTTCGGGATCGACGATCGGGCCGCATCGTCCCAGTGATCGAGATGGGTGTGAGTCACGATGACGGCGTTCACATCGACGATCTCTTCGACCGGGAGTGGCAGCTCGACGGTCGGCCATTTCAGGTGGCTGTTCGCGGTGCCTGCGAATCCGGGATAGGTGCCCTTGGGCGAAAGCACGGGATCGACGAGAAAGCGCGTGCCGGCCATTTCGACGATGACGGTTGCATTGCGGATTTGCTGGACCTTCATGGAGACACTCCTTCTACACGGGGGATTATTAAGTACCGGTCGTTACAGAATCAGGCCAAAAAAAGTGCATGCGACATGCATGCACGTGCTCGAACGTCTTCAATCTCGATCGAGATTCAGGAAAAGCAGTCGCAATGCATCATCGAGTCGCTCATTGTCGTAACCGGCTCGTACCATCACCTGCAGCCCCGGAAACGCGACAACCATGAGCCTGGCCACGTCCCGCGCAGGCCTCGCGCAGCTCACCGAGCCGTCTCCGCGACCGCGCTCGATCGTACGTGTCAAGGCATCCTCAATATATTGAAAGTCGCCCTGCACCCGCTCTCGAACCTCCGGGTCGTGCGGCGCCATTTCAACCGCCTGATTGATGCTCATGCATCCGTTCGAGAACGTCGGCGCATGAGCATCCCTGACGATCATGCGGAAAAATGTCTCGATCGCGTCGCGAGCGGGCCCGTGATCGAGGATCTCGTGCATGTCGCGAGCGCGATCGCGCCGGTACGCGTCGAATGCCGCGAGAAAAAGCTCGCGCTTTCCGCCAAATGCTCCGTAAAGGCTGCTCTTGCCGAGCCCTGTCGCGTCAACCAGATCGACAACGGAAGTGCCTTCGTAGCCGTTGCGCCAGAACACTTCCATCGCCTTGTGCAAAACCTCTGCGGCATCGAATTCCCGCGGCCGCGCCATCATCGCCCTCCACCAAGCCCTATCACCGGTTGGCGGCGATTATGAAACGATCGGTACGAAACGTCAACCGGGCTTCGCGTGGCTCGGGTGGTCAGGCCCTCTGCAGGATGTCGATCGCCTTGTCGGCATCGCCCAGCGAGTCGACCGCAAGATACGCAACGAACTGCGAGCCGAGCACGGCGGCCGATACGCCGCGCAGATTGATCCCGCCGTCACCGAGCATCGCGGTCAATTGCGCGATGACGCCCATTTGATCCAGACCCATTACGCGGACGGAGTGAAGGCTCGGGGTCACGTTGAACCCCACCTGCGTGGCCGCGCGGATCACCGCGTCGCCCTGCAGCGGCGCGACGAACACGATCCCCTTGCCCGGCGCGTCCGACGTGCGGCGCGCAACGACGAACTGCAGGTCCGCGCCCGCATCCCGCAACGCGCCCAACACGTTCGCGAGGCCGCCCGGTTTGTCTTCGATGGTGGCAGCCCAGACATCGACACGTTCTACGCTCAGTTCCATGGCAGTCCCTCCCGCCTGTCTCACCTCGATAAAAAAAATCTACTTCACGGGGAGCACGCGGGCAAGGCGGGCAGCGTACGTCACGCGCCGCGCGTTCGAATCCGCACTTGCCCATCCCCGCCCGCTCACGCACAATTCCAGCACCTGCTTCCCGTTCCCGCTTCGCCGATGACCTATGCGTCGCTCGCCACCGGCGTCCTCCTTGCCGCCGGCCTCGGTCAGCGCTTCGATCCCAGCGGCCTGCACAGCAAGCTGCTCGCACTGCTTCCCGACGGTACACCGGTCGCGGTCGCGGCCGCCCGCCGGCTCGCGCTGGCTACCGCGGACGTAATCGCCGTCGTGCGCCCCGGCGCCGAGAAACTCGCGATTCTTCTGAACGAAGCGGGCTGCAAGGTGATCTTCGCAGCCGACGCCGAGCGCGGGATGGGTGCGAGCCTCGCCGCCGGCGTGCGCGCAAGTCCCGACGCGACCGGCTGGCTCGTCGCGCTCGGCGACATGCCGTGGATCACGCCCGCCACCTATGAAGCCGTTACGCGCGCGCTCGACGCCGACGACGCATCGATCGTCGCGCCTGCCCATCGCGGAATGCGCGGCCATCCGGTCGGATTCGGGGCGCGCCATTACGACGCGCTCGCCGCGCTCGACGGCGATACGGGCGCCCGTGTGCTGTTCGCGCGCGAGCCCGTGACGCTGCTCGACGTCGACGATCCGGGCATCCTGCGCGACGTCGACACGCCCGGCGACCTCGCGCGCGGGCGCGGCGAATCCTGAGCGAACGCCGGTCGAAACCCGGTGCAAACCCACGCCCGATTGCCTATAACGGAGACGAGGCGCCGGCGCCTCGGTGCCGCCATCACGATCTGCGAGGGCTCCATGACCGATCACACGACTCCACTGCCCGAGCCCCCGGCAGACCCGACCCGCGATCCGGAAGGCGACCCGCTCGTGCCGCCGTCGCCCGGACATCACGAGAATCCGCAGCAGCCTGAAGGACCGCCCAGCAAGGACCCGGTCTAGACGTCGTCGAATCGTCGCGCTGCACGCGTCGCCGCCCGCACCGGCCTGGTGCGGGGTGGCGTAATTCGCTCGCTTCGGCCGCGAACCTTGCGCGCAGTGACCGACGCACGGCCATCCGTCCTGCACAAACCTCTCGCGCTCGCTGTCTCCTAGGGATTCCCCCCCTAAACCCTGCGGCCTCGCGTGCCGTCAACCAGTGATCCCGTCACGCCGCAAGCGGCGCGTTTCCCCGATCGACCGACCACACACCATGCGCAATCTCACCCTGAACCAGAAACTCGCTTCGATGATCGTCATCCTGTGGCTTGGCCTGCTGGTGATCGCCGGACTCGGCGCGTGGCAGACGCGCACGTCGATGATCGAGGATCGCCGCGAACAGCTCGCGTCGCTGGTCGCGCAGGCGACGAGCGTCACCGACCACTACTACAAGCTGTCGCAGCAGAACGCGATGCCGGAAGCCGACGCGAAGCAGCGGGCGCTCGACGCGATCGCCGCGATGCGCTACGGCACCGATGGCTACATCTCGATCAACGATTCGAAGCCGGTGATCGTGATGCATCCGATCAAGAGCGAACTCAACGGCAAGGACGTGTCGGGCCTCGCCGATCCGACCGGCAAGCACCTGTTCGTCGAGATCGTGAAAGCCGCCAACGGGGAAGGCGGCAAGGGCTTCGTCACGTACCTGTGGCCGAAGCCGGGTGCGGACAAGCCGCAGGACAAGACCAGTGCCGTGCAGCGCTTCGCGCCGTGGGACTGGTATCTGGTGACGGGCATGTACATGAACGACGTACACGCAGCCGTGCTCGCGAGTGTCGGCCGCTGGCTCGCGATGACGACCGTGCTCGGCGCGATCGCGACGCTCGTGATGGTGCTCGTGCTGCGCAGCGTGCGCGCGAACCTCGGCGGCGAGCTCGAGACCGCGCTCGACGCCGCGCAGCGGATCGCGCAAGGCGACCTGACCGCGCGCGTCGACGTGAAGCAGAACGATCGCGGCAGCCTGCTGCATGCGCTGCATACGATGCAGGGTGGGCTGATCGACATGGTGTCGCGCGTGCGCGCCGGCACCGAGAACATCAACGTCGGCGCGAGCGAGATCGCCGCGGGCAACACGGACCTGTCGCAACGCACCGAGGAGCAGGCGGCCGCGCTCGTGCAGACCGCGTCGAGCATGGACCAGATGACCGCGAACGTGAAGCAGAACGCGGACAGCGCCACGCAGGCGGCAACGCTCGCCGACCAGGCCGCGCAGGTCGCGACGCGCGGCAGCGCAGTTGTCGACGACGTCGTGCGCACGATGGCCGAGATCACCGACAGCTCGCACAAGATCGGCGACATCATCGGCGTGATCGACGGCATCGCGTTCCAGACCAACATCCTCGCGCTGAACGCGGCCGTCGAAGCGGCGCGAGCGGGCGAACAAGGCCGCGGCTTCGCGGTCGTCGCGGCCGAGGTGCGCTCGCTCGCGCAGCGCTCGGCGACGGCGGCAAAGGAAATCAAGTCGCTGATCGTATCGTCGAACGAAACCGTCGAGCACGGCGCCACGCTCGTCACGCACGCGGGCCAGACGATGGCCGAGATCGTGCAGTCGGTGCGGCGCGTGAACGAGATCCTCGACGAGATCAGCCACGCGTCGCGCGAGCAGAGCACGGGGATCGAGCAGGTCAACCGCGCGGTCGGCGAAATGGATCAGGTGACACAGCAGAATGCGGCACTCGTCGAGCAGGCCGCCGCCGCCGCACATTCGCTGCGCGACCAGGCGGAAGCGCTGCGCGATGCGGTCACGCGGTTTGCACTGCCGGCCTGAGCGGGTAGCGACGCACGATCCGTCTCACGAATGCCCGTCGCCGCACGCGAGCGCGTCGCCATCCAGATCGAGGCTCGCCGCGCGCTGCACGAGCTCGACGTCGTTTTTCGCGCCGAGCTTCTTCATTGCGCTGATCTTCTGCGCGCTGACCGTCTGCTTGCCCTTTTTCAGCCGCTCGGCGATCCCCTTGATCGGAACGCCGGCCAGATAAAGGCGCATCACCTCGATTTCGCGCGGCGACAGCGTCACGGCGGCGGGGCTGTCACCATCGGCCGAATCGAGCATCTGCCTGACGGCCGGCGACAGGTAGCGGCCGCCGCCGAAACTCGTATGGATCGCGGTCACGATGTGGCCGATGTCGTCGTGCTTGCTGACGACGCTCGACACCCCGCTCGACAACATCGAGCGGATGATCACCGGATTCTCGTGCGTGACCAGCGCGACGAGGCCGAGGTCCGGATGACCACGCCGCAGACGTTCGAACAGCTTCAGCCAGTCCATCTGCCCGGCGTGGCGCATCGCGTGATCGACAAGCACAATATCGCATTCGATATCGTCGAGCGCCGCGATCAGCTCGTTGGTCGTCCGGTACGCGCCGACCAGTTCGATCGCGCACGCGCTTCCCGCGACGTGCTCCAGGCCGGCGAGCGTCAACGGCCAGTCATGAGCGAAGACGGTACGGACGCTAAATTTCCCGATACTCATTTCCACGTTTCCTGAAGGTTTCCGCATCGCGCAGATCTGCCACGATCCGGTATTGGGATCGAATTTCCTGTTCGAGCTATTTTTAGCCCGTCGGCTATTTTATGAATTCGCTGCGGAACGTGGTATCGGACGGAAACTCAATGGCCCGCCGAATGCGTCGTACAAGTTTTATTTTTGGCCCGCTTCTCGGTCGGCTTTGATCGGCTTCGTGATCGGCTTCTTGATCGGCTTCTCGGTCGGTATCGCCTGTGCCCGTCCCCGGAGGACACCGCGCAGCTTCCGAAACCGCACGACCGATCGGCGCGATGCGCAGCCCGTCAGGCCAGCGCGGGACGATGATGATGTTCGCGCAACTCGCCAGGAATCGCGCGCTTGACCAGCCCGCCGTCGTCGATCCATGCGCGCGTCCGCTGCGCGGCCAGGTCGATCAGCTGCGCGCATTGCGTGTAGTCGTAGGACGAAACGTCGAGCGGACACAGCGGCGGCACGACGTGAATCTGCGCGCGGGCTGCGTAATGTTCGAGATCGTGCACCAGTTGCCGGGCAATCACGAGGGTCAGCGCATGCGTCGCGTGGGCGATCGCGCTGCGCGGCGGCGCCCGCAGCGCGCACGCGAAGCCGGCCGGCAGCACGACGATCCGCTTGACGCCGAGCGCGACCGCCACCGAGATCGGCGTATTGTTCGCGACGCCGCCATCGACGAGTTCCACGCCGCCGATGCGCACCGGCGGAAACACGCCGGGAATCGCGGCACTGGCCTGGACCGCGTCCACGACCGGCCCGGCCGACAGCACGACTTCGGTGCCGTTCAGCATGTCGGTCGCGACGATATGGAGCGGCAGCGCGGCCTCCTCGATCCGGCGGTACGGCAGGTGTTTTTCCAGCAGCAGGCGCAGCGCGTCGCCTTCGACGAGGTGGGGCCGGTTGCGCAGGACCATCGCGAAGAAGCTGCGCATCGACAGCGGCATGATGTCCTGCCGCCGAATGCTGCGCCACAGCGTGGCGAGCATCGCGACGCCTTCCGCGTCCGGACGGCCCGCGAAATAGGCGGCGTTGATCGCCCCTGCCGACGCGCCGATCACGCAATCCGGGCGCTCGCCGCTCGCGATCAGCTCACGGAGCATGCCGACCTCGATCGCGCCCAGGCTACCGCCGCCGGCGAAAACGAACGCAGTTGACGGGATCAAGGTGGGCGGCACGATCGGCCTCCGTGATGTGGGTGCGGCGCCGGGCATCGGCGCGGTCAATTCTGATGATGGACCGGGGCGCCCCTATCAGGTCTTGATGAAAACCCTGCCGGGCGGCGCGCGACTGGCCGTCTGGCCAACGTAAACGTCGGCGCGATGCGGCGGGCGGCGCTGCGGGTAAAATTGCGGCCTTCGAATGCGATTTCCGGGCAACGCGCCGTTGACGTGCCGCGTGCGCCCTCGCCTGCTCTCTCCGACTGATCCATGACCGATTCCGACCTCCAGGCCGACGACACCACGATCCACGACGATACCCTCTGGCGCGACAACGGCTGGACCGCGCGCGTCATCAAGAACGAAGACGACGACGGCTGGGCCGTCGAGATGGTCAAGGACGGCGAGTCCGAGCCGGCGCTCGTCGGGCCCTGGACGATGGGCCGCGACAAGAAGAACCCGAAACCGCTCGATCCGAATGCGTTCCGGACCCTCGTGAAGACCGCGACCGAGGTGCTGATGCGGCACGAGCAGCAGCGACGCGCGATGCTCCACAAGGAAGTGACGGTCTGGGCCGGCGACGACGAAGTGTCGGTCACGCTCGATATCGTGCCGGACGAGTTCGAGCCGTACGCGGAACTCAAGGCGTTCGACCGTTTCGGCGACCTGCTCGGGGAAGCGAAGGTACCGGCCGGGTTCAAGCTGACCAAGGCCAGTGCCGACCGGTGGGTCGAGTCGGGGTTCGGGCGGCCCGCATAAGCGGCACGCGTCGCGCGCGGCCCGCCTGCCTACTTCGCGCATCCGCCGAGAAAAATCCGCACCGCCTGCCGTGCGATGCGGGCGCGCGCGGTCGCATTCGGGCGCCGGGCGGCGCCGAGCAGCATACGGGTGCGAATGCCGCCGAGCACCAGATAGACGAACTGCTCGGTGGCGAGCGTGACGTCGCCGATTTCCAGCCCGCCTGCATCGACCGCCGCACGAAGGTAGTCGGACAGCGGCTCCATCCCGCTCAGCGCGCCCCGTTTGCCGTAATAGCCGCGAATCAGTTCCGGAACGCGGTGCGCATCGAGCAGCAACAACCGGTACCACTCGATCATCTCGGGGCGCGTGCCCACTTCCAGCAGGTGCAGCGCAACCGTCTCGAGCACGGTGTCGGGGCGCCCCGCTTCGACCACGAGGCCGCGCAGTTCCTCGACCCACGCGCGCCGCAGCGTGTCGAGGATCGTCGCGAACAGGCCTGCCTTGCTGCCGAACCGGCTGTACAGGGTTTTCTTCGCGACGCCGGCCTCGCGCGCGATGCCGTCCAGGCTCGTCTCCCGATAGCCCGCACCCAGGAATTGCCGCGTCGCCACCTCGAGCACGCGCTGCACGCGGAGTTCCGACTCTTGCAGTGTCGGGCGGCCGCCCGCATTCGTCTTCGGAACCCGGACAGTTTGCATTCCGATCGATCCTATTGACATTCGGAGTGTGCGGTGGAAACTATACCGTTGCGTTTCCACTGTCGACGAGAGCTGACGCTTTCACGCCCGACTCCCGCCCCATGCAACGCCCAACCTACCCGACTCACGGGGGCGCGGTCAATGGTCGACTTCTTCATCGAGCGTCCGGTCTTCGCGTCGTCGATCGCCATCATCATGGTGCTCGCGGGGCTCATTGCCTGGTTCAGCCTCCCGGTCGAACGCTTCCCGCAGATCACGCCGCCGCAAGTGCTCGTCAAGTCGACCTACACGGGCGCCAGCGCGCAGGTGGTCGCGGACACCGTGACCACGCCGCTGGAAGCGCAGATCAACGGTGTCGAAGGCATGAGCTACATCTCGTCGGTCAGCGCGAACGACGGCAGCTCGACGATCACGGTCACGTTCGATGTCGGCTATGACATCAACATCGGCGCCGTCGACGTGCAGAACCGCGTGTCGCAAGCCACCGCGCAACTGCCCGGCATCGTCACGCAGACCGGCATCACGATCCAGAAGCAGAACCCGAACTTCATCCTGGCCGTGAACCTGTATTCGCCCGATCGCTCGATCGATCCGGTCACGCTCAGCAACTTCGCGTACCTGCAGGTGGTCGACGCGCTGAAGCGCCTGCCCGGCGTCAGCGACGTGACGATCTTCGGCGAGCGCCGCTATTCGATGCGCATCTGGCTCGATCCGGACAAGCTCGCCGCGCTCGGCATGACCGCGACCGACGTCCAGAACGCGATCCTCGACCAGAACGTGCAGGTCGCGGCCGGCAAGTTCGGGGAAGCACCATCGCCGCCCGGCACGACGTTCCAGTATCAGATCAACACGCAGGGCCAGCTGGCCGACGCGCGGCAATTCGGCGACATCGTGCTGCGCGCCGGCACCACGAACGACGCGGTCGTACACCTGCGCGACGTCGCGCGCACCGACCTCGGCGCGCAGCAATACACGTCGAGCGCGGCCGTGAACGAAAACCCGGCGGTGCTGCTCGCCGTGTTCCAGTTGCCGACCGCGAACGCGCTGGACCTCGACCGGCGCGTGAAGGCGACGATGCAGACGCTCGCGCGGCGCTTCCCGAAAGGGATGGCGTGGGGCATCACGTACGACACGACGATGTTCGTGTCCGCGTCGATGACCGAGGTGATGAAGACGCTCGGCTTCGCGCTGCTGCTCGTGCTCGGCGTCGTGTACCTGTTCCTGCAGAGCTGGCGGACCACGCTGATTCCGATGATCGCGATCCCGGTGGCGCTCGTCGGCACGCTGGCGATCATGCTGGTGCTCCGTTTCTCGCTGAACACGGTCAGCCTGCTCGGGATGGTGCTCGCGATCGGCCTTGTGGTCGACGACGCGATCGTCGTCGTCGAGAACGTCGAGCGCCAGCTCGAGAGCGGACTCGCGCCGATGGCGGCGGCCAAGCAGGCGATGCGCGAGGTGACGGGGCCGATCGTCGCGACGTCGGCGGTGCTCGGCGCCGTGTTCGTGCCGATCGCGTTTCTGCCGGGCATCACGGGCCGTCTGTACAACCAGTTCGCGCTGACCATCGCGATCTCCGTGATGCTGTCGGCATTCAACTCACTGACGCTCAGCCCGGCCCTCTGCGCGGTGCTGCTGCGCCACCGGGAGAAGCGCCGGTTCGTGCTGTTCCGCGCGTTCAACCGCGGCTTCGACTGGGCGCGGCAGCGCTACGCGGGCTCGGTGCGCCGGCTGATCGGCGCGCGCTGGCTCGCGCTCGCGCTGTTCGCGGGCGGACTCGCCGTCACCTACGTGCTCTATGCGACGATTCCGCATGCGTTCCTGCCCGTCGAGGATCCCGGCTATTTCTACGTGATCACCCAGTTGCCGAACGGCGCATCGCTGCAACGCACCGAAGCCGTGATCGACAAGACGCGCGCGATACTCCGCGCGACGCCGGGCGTCGCCAACGTGCTGTCGATCAGCGGCCTCAACTTCGTGACGCGCGCGACCGCGTCGAACGCCGCCGCGCAGTTCGTGATCCTGAAGCCGTGGGACGAGCGCGGCGAACGGCAGCGCGTCGCGAACCTGATCGCGGCCGTGCAGCCGAAGCTTGCGCGGATTCCCGAAGCCGTGTCGCTCGCGTTGAATCCGCCGACGATTTCCGGGCTGGGCACGTTCGGCGGCTTCGACTTCGAGATCGAGGACCTGACGGGCCGCGGCAGCGTCGCGCTCGACGACGCCACGCGCGCGTTTCTCGCGGAGGCGCGCCGCCAGCCGGAACTCGACGCGCGCACGCTGCTGACCAGCTTCAACACGTCGACGCCGCAGTTCGACTTCCGTCTCGACCGCGACAAGGCGAAGCTGCTCGGCCTGAACGTGAACGACGTGTTCCGGACGATGCAGATCTACCTCGGCTCGCTGTTCGTCAACAACGTCACGCTGTTCGGCCGCAATTTCGAAGTCGTCGTGCAGGCGGACAGCCACGCGCGAGGCAGCCGGAACGACCTGTCGCGCCTCTATGTGCGCAATGCCGCGGGCGGCATGGTGCCGCTCGCGACCCTCGGGCAGCTCCGGTCGATGGTCGGCCCGGAGACAGTCCCGCGCTACAACGTGTATGGCGCGGCCGAGATCACCGGCAGTGCGGCGCCCGGCTACAGTTCCGGCCAGGCGATCGCCGCGATGGAGCGCGCCGCGCGCGTGCTGCCCGCGGATTTCGGCTTCGACTGGACCGGCATCACGTACCAGGAGCTGAAGGCCGGCTCGGTCGCCGGCATCGTGTTCGCGCTCGCGATCGTGTTCGTGTTCCTGTTCCTCGCCGCGCAGTACGAAAGCTGGACGCTGCCGTTCACGATCATCCTCACGGTGCCGCTCGCGCTGTTCGGCGCGCTGGGGCTGCTGTGGCTGCGCCGGATGCAGGTCGACATCTATGCGCAGATCGGCTTCGTGCTGCTGATCGGGCTGGCCGCGAAGAACGCGATCCTGATCGTCGAATTCGCGAAGCGCCGCCGCGAGGCGGGCCTCGCGATCGTCGACGCGGTGACCGAGGCCGCCCGGCTGCGGCTGCGTCCGATCCTGATGACGGCCTTCGCGTTCATCTTCGGCGCGGTCCCGCTGATGGTCGCGACAGGCGCCGGCGCCGCGAGCCGGCAATCGATCGGCACCACCGTGGTGGGCGGCATGCTCGCGGCCACGCTGCTGTCCCTCGGGTTCGTGCCGATCTTCTATGCGGTGATCGAACGACTGCGCGAAGCGATGCGCGAACGCGTCGGACGCGCGCATCGCATCCGGCCGCCGCCCGCGGAATGACGCAAGCGCGAGGCCATGATGAAGATCAGCCGATCCACCATCATTGCTGCCGCGATCGCGGTTGCGATTGCGCTGTGCGTGCCGCTGCTCGTCACGCGCGGCGCGCATCGCGCTGCCGGCGATCCGCCCCCTTCCCGACCCGCCGCCGTGCTCGATGTGCCGGTGACGCAGGTCGTCGCGCGCACGGTGCCCGTCTATCTCGAGTATGTCGGCACGACCGACGCGATCCGCACCGTCACGCTCCAGGCGCAGGTGACGGGCTATCTGCTGAAGCAGGCGGTGCCCGACGGCGCCGACGTGCCCGCCAACGCGCTGCTGTACCAGATCGATCCGCGCAGCTATCAGGCGACGCTCGACGCGGCGAACGCGCAGGCCGACAAGGATGCGGCCGCACTCGACTACGCGAGCGCCAGCCATCATCGCAATGCCGTGCTAAGCGAAACCGGCGACGTGTCGACCGATACGCTGCAGCAATCGGCGAGCAGCGAGCGTCAGGACCGCGCGGCCGTCGCGGCGGACCGCGCGCAGATCGAAGCCGCGCAGCTCAACCTGCACTTCACGATGATCCGCGCGCCGTTTGCCGGGCGTCTCGGCCTGAGCCTCGTTCATGAAGGCGCGCTCATCAGCATCGCGGGAACGCAGTTGAACACGCTCGTGCAGCTCGACCCGATCTATGCGACGTTCAATCCGCCGGACGCCGACCTGCCCGACATCCAGGCGCGCCAGTCGAACGGCGCGATTCCGGCGGACGTCACCGTCGGCGAGGCCCGCACGCCGCAGTATCACGGCCGGCTGACCCTGCTCGACAACAGCATCGTGCGCGGCACCGGCACGATCACCGCGCGCGCGACGATCGACAACCCCGGTCATACGCTGCTGCCGGGACAGTTCGTTCACGTGCGCCTGCATGTCGCCGACCAGCCCGGCACGCTGCTGGTGCCGCAGGTGGCTGTCGGTTCGAACCAGCTCGGCCAGTACGTGTATATCGTCGGCCCCGGCAACCGGCTCGAACAGCGCTACGTCACGCTGGGCGCCGATTACGCGCCGCTCGTCGCGTTGCGTGCGGGCGTGACCAGCGGGGAAACGGTCGTCGTCGGCAACCTGCTGAAGCTCGGACCGGGTGCGGTGGTCCGACCGACGCCGGCAGGATCGGCGCAGGTTGGCGCGATCGGTGCGACCGGCGCGCCTGCCTCACCCGCCTCACCCGCCACGCCCGCTGCTCCCGCAGCGCCCGTCGGGAGCCGTCGACCATGAGCGCCCTCCACGATCACATGCATTGCACGCGCCCCGGCTACCGAAACGGCCTCGTGTGGACCGCGCTCGCGGCCGCGCTGCTCGCAGGGTGTGCGGTCGGGCCCGACTTCGTGCGGCCGAAACCGCCTGACGTCAGTGGCTATGCGCGCGAACCGCTGCCGCAGCAGACCGCCGCGACCGATATCCACGGCGGCGAAGCGCAGCGCTTCGTGCACGGGCTCGACCTCCCGGGTGATTGGTGGACACTGTTCCGCTCGCCCGCGCTCGATGCGCTGATCGAACGCGCGCTCGCGGCCAACCCGAGCCTGCAGGCCGCCCAGGCCGCGCTGCGTGTCGCGAACGAAGCACGCCTGGCCGGCGAAGGCGCGCTCTTTCCGACGGTGAGCGCCGGCGCGTCGCTCACGCGCGAACGGACGTCGGGCGCATCGCTCGGCACCGGCAACACGACCCCGGTCTTCACGCTCAAGACCGCGTCCGTGAACGTCACCTACCTGCTCGACATCTGGGGCGGCACGCGCCGGCAGGTCGAAGCGCTGACCGCGCAGACCGAATACCAGCACTTCGTGCTCGAGGCCAGCTATCTGACGCTGATCTCGAACGTCGCCCTGACGGCAATGCAGGACGCGTCGTTGCGTGCACAGATCGCCGCCACGCAACAGATCGTCGACATCGAAACGCAACAGCTCGACGGGCTGAACCGCGAATTCGCGAACGGCGCCGCGGCCAACACGGCCGTGCTCGCGCAGGCGGCCGCGCTGGCCCAGGCCCGCGCCGCGCTGCCACCGCTCGACAAGCAGCTTGCGCAGACGCGCAACCAGCTCGCCGCCTATCTCGGCCGCTTCCCGAGCGACGCGCCGACGGACACGTTCGATCTCGAAACGCTGCAGTTGCCCGATACGTTACCCGTCAGCCTGCCGTCGCAGCTCGTCGAGCAGCGGCCCGACATTCGCGCGGCGCAAGCGCTGCTGCATGCGGCGAGCGCCGAGATCGGCGTCGCGACTGCCAACATGCTGCCGCAGCTGACGCTCAGCGCCGCGTACGGCAGCGCGACCGTCCACGCGTTGTTCGGGCCGGGCACGGCAATCTGGAACGTCGGCGCGGGGCTCGCGCAGCCGCTGTTCGAAGGCGGCACGCTGCTGCACCGTCGGCGGGCTGCACTCGCCGCTTACGACGAAGCTGCCGCGCAGTATCGCAGCACGGTCATCGCCGCATTCCAGAACGTCGCCGACGCCTTGCGCGCGCTGCAATCGGACGCGAACGCGGTCAACGCGACCGTCGCCGCCGAACGCGCGGCCGCGGACAGCCTCGCCGCGTCGCAGCGCCAGTTCCGCGTCGGCCAGATCAGCCATCTCGCACTGCTCGACGCGGAGCGAACCTACCAGCAGGCGCGCATCGGCGAAATCCAGGCGCGGGTCGCACGGTATTCGGATGTGGTCGCGCTGTTCCAGGCGCTGGGCGGAGGATGGTGGAACCGTGCCGACGTGCGGGACGATGGCGGCAATGCGGTCGTTCGCTAGCAAATTCGATGCCCTCGGCATCCGCTTTGCGCAATGCGACCTAGACTTAAGGTGGGCCGCGCAGGCTGGCATGAGGCTGCGCCACGAAAGGGGTCAAACACATATTCCGAGCCAGCAGCCATCGATAGCGAGCACCGCACGGTCGCGTTCGGCGGCGACCGAGGCATTCGTATCGTCTCCGGATCCGTTTCGCGGGCAAACCACCACGGAGGCGGTTTATATGAACAGTAAGCTTTCCAACCCGGCACCGCTCGGACTGGCCGGGTTCGCACTGACAACCTGGTTGCTCAGCATGGTGAACGCCGGCTGGTACAGCGCGGACGCGCTGGGCCTCGTGCTGGCGGTCGCGTTCGCGTTCGGCGGCACCGCGCAAATGATCGCGGGCGTGATGGAGTTCCCGCGCGGCAACACGCTGGGCACGGTGGCGTTCCTCAGTTACGGCGCGTTCTGGTGGTCCTTCGCGCTGTTCGTCGCGTTCCTGGGCACGAAGGTGCCGGAATCGTTCGTCGGCTGGTACCTGATGGCGTGGGGCGTGTTCACGTTCTACATGTGGATCGGCTCGCTGCACACGAGCACGTCCATCCAGCTGGTGTTCCTGTCGTTGTGGATCACGTTCCTGATGCTGGCGATCGGCGCGTGGACCGGGTCGGCCCTGGCCACCCAGATCGGCGGTTACACGGGCCTCGTGACCGCGCTGCTGGCGTTCTACGCGTCGGCGGCCATGATCATCAACGAAGCGTTCGGCCATACCGTGCTCCCGACGCACGACTGGTCGCAAGGGCATCCGCGAGCGGCGTGACCCACCGGCGGGCCGGCAGGCGCGCATCGGACGCACCGGCCGGTGCCGCCGGCCATCGCATCGGTCCCGAACCGGAATTCGTCATGTAGCTCACGCCCAACATCGTACCTGGTGCCTCGACCTGTGAAAGACAGACAAAAGACGCGCTGCCACCGGGAGCGCGCACTCTTCGTGCTCCGGGCACCTGGGAGCAAGGAGGTATTGTCATGTCAAAAGACAAGTCGTCGCACCACGCGTCCGCAGAGCACCAGGCGGTCGACGTTTCCGAGGCGCAGATCGCCGTCCACTGGCCGGAAGAGGATTACTTCCTGCCGCCCGCATCGTTCATCGGCCAGGCCAACCTGACCGACCCGGACGTGTTCGCGCGCTTCTCGCTCGACAGGTTCCCCGAGTGCTTCAAGGAATTCGCGGACCTGCTCGACTGGTACAGGTATTGGGAAAAGACCTTCGACGCGAGCCATCCGCCGTTCTGGCGCTGGTTCGTCGGCGGCACGCTGAACGCGTGTTACAACTGCGTGGATCGCCATCTCGCGAAGTACCGCAACAAGACCGCGATCCATTTCGTGCCCGAACTCGAATCCGAGGCCGTGCAGCATGTCACGTACCAGGAGCTGTATGTGCGCGTGAACGAATTCGCGGCGCTGCTGCGTGACCGCTTCGGCCTGAAGGCCGGCGATCGCGTGACGCTGCACATGCCGATGGTGGCCGAACTGCCGATCACGATGCTCGCCTGCGCGCGGCTCGGCGTGATTCACTCGCAGGTGTTCAGCGGCTTCAGCGGCGCAGCGTGCGCCGACCGCATCCTGGATTCGGAGAGCCGGCTGCTGATCACGATGGATGCGTACTACCGCGGCGGCAAGCTGCTCGATCACAAGGAAAAGGCCGACATCGCGGTCACCGAAGCGGCCAACAACGGGCACAAGGTCGATAACGTGCTGATCTGGCAGCGCTACCCCGATCGCTACTCGAGCGCGACCCCGCTCGTCGACGGACGCGACGTGATCGTCAACGACGCGCTCGGCGCGTGTCGCGGCAAGCGCGTCGACCCCGTGCAGATGCCGGCCGACGCCCCGCTGTTCCTGATGTATTCGAGCGGCACCACCGGGCGCCCGAAGGGCTGCCAGCACTCGACCGGCGGGTATCTGGCGTATGTCGCGTGGACTTCGAAATACATCCAGGACATCCATCCCGAGGACGTGTACTGGTGCATGGCCGACATCGGCTGGATCACCGGCCACTCGTACATCGTCTACGGCCCGCTCGCGCTCGGTGCATCGTCGGTCGTGTACGAAGGCGTGCCGGTCTACCCCGATCCCGGCCGGCCGTGGCGCATCGCCGAGACGCTCGGCGTCAACATCTTCCATACGTCGCCGACCGCGATCCGCGCGTTGCGGCGCGCCGGGCCGGATGAGCCCGCGAAGTACCACTATCGGTTCAAGCACATGACGACCGTCGGCGAACCGATCGAGCCGGAAGTCTGGAAGTGGTATCACCGGATGGTCGGCAAGGGCGAGGCCGTGATCGTCGATACGTGGTGGCAGACGGAAACGGGCGGCTTCCTGTGCAGCACGGTGCCGGCGCTGCACAAGATGAAACCGGGAAGCGCCGGTCCCGCGATTCCGGGCATCCATCCGGTGATCTACGACGACGACGGCAACGAGCTCGCGCCAGGGTGCGGCAAGGCCGGCAACATCTGCATCCGCAACCCGTGGCCCGGCGCGTTCCAGACGATCTGGAAGGCACCTGACCGCTACGTGAAGACGTACTATGCCCGCTACTGCCGGGATCCGAAGAGCAAGGACTGGCGCGACTGGCCGTACATGGCGGGCGACGGCGCCGTCGACGCGGCGGACGGCTACTTCCGGATCCTCGGCCGCATCGACGACGTGATCAACGTCGCGGGCCACCGGCTCGGCACCAAGGAAATCGAGTCGGCGGCGCTGCTGGTGCCCGATGTCGTCGAGGCGGCGGTCGTGCCGGTGGCCGACGAGATCAAGGGCAAGGTGCCCGAGCTTTACGTGTCGCTGAAGCCCGGCGTGGAGGCGTCGAAAGCGGTGGCCAAGCAGGTGTCGGAATCGGTGGTCGGACGGATCGGATCGATCGCGAAACCGCATCGGGTGCTGATCGTTCCGGACATGCCGAAGACCCGGTCCGGCAAGATCATGCGGCGCGTGCTCGCGGCGCTGTCGAACCACCAGGATCCGGGCGACGTTTCGACGCTGGCCAATCCGGAGATCGTCGAAAGCCTGAGGACGCTCGTGAAGTAGCGGGACGACTGCGTTCGGTCGTTGGATCGTTCGGTCGGCATGCGCCGGGGTTCGGACCCGGGGCGATGCCGACCGAAGAACCGCGAGCGCTTGCCGCATCGCAAGCGCGTCGCGCATGGCCGCGGCAAGCGCGTGGTTTGCGGCGTGGCGCCGATGCGCCTGATTTCCAGCGTCGAGAAATGACGTCTTGACGCTTCACACCCAGCGGGCTGAAAACGAAGCGCCGTTGATTCGTATTTTCGCTTCGTACACCTTCAATTTTCGAACTCGTCCAATAGACGCCTGGCGTCTCCACGGCCCACCATTCGATTCGGATATCCACGGCGTGCTCCCGCGCGCCATGGGCTGTTCCCCCCGGTATCCGGCGGCGATCAATTCGCGCTGTCGGATGGGCGTGCGTTGATTTTCGAACCAGCACAACCGGCCTGCGGCTGCCATGTGACGTCGTCGTGCGCCGAGCACTACGCCAGCCGGGCCGCGCCAGGATCAAAGGTGACTTTCATCACTATGCACTGCAAAGAAACCCAACCAAAACACCCGATCCTCGATCGCATTCCGCGCCTGCGCGCCGCAGCGGATCAGCACGGATTCGAGTGTCTCGACCACGTCTGGAACGGCTTGTCAGCCACCTACCGCTTCCGCTGCCGTCAAGGACACCTCTTCGAAAGAACGCTGCAGACCTTCGGGCGAACCCGGCATGCGAAGTGTCCGGGCTGTTCCGCCCAGGTGCACATGAGTCGCCTGTCGGCGCTCGCGCGGCACGTGGGCGTGCGTTGCCTGGAGCCGCACTGGTTGGGATGGGACATGCCGCACCGCTTCACCTGCGACCACGGGCATACATGGTCGCGCCTCGGGAACAAGGCGCTACAGCATATCGGCTGCCCTCACTGCGGACGTGCGGCGGGCTACCAGCGCCGCTTGGCCGAAGGCCTCGCGCACCTCCAGCAAACGGCGGCGGCGCACGGCGGGGTCTGCCTGAGCACCGTGTACTCCGGTGGAACGGGACGATACCGGTTTCGCTGCGCCCATGGCCATGAATGGGACGCGCAAGGCGCTGACGTAGCGCGCCGGACGTGGTGTCCGACCTGCGCCCGGCTACGCAAGGTCACGGGCTATCTCCTTTCCGATGGCCTCGCTCGCCTGCAACACATGGCGGCCAAGCGTGGCGGCCTGTGTTTGAGCGACGCCTATACGGGTGTCCGTTCGCGCTATCGCTTCCGTTGCGCGCAAGGCCATGAATGGGAGACTTTGGGTCGGCGCATCCTGCGCGGCGGTTGGTGCAGGACATGCTCGAACGAACAAAAACGGCTCGGCATCGAGGCCGCGCATGAGGCTGCCCAAAAGCGCGGCGGACAATGCCTGTCGACGACATACCGCAATACCGTGACCAAACTCCACTGGCTATGCGACCGTGGCCACAGCTGGCACGCGGCCCTCGCAACAGTGCGCGCTGGCCACTGGTGTGCCGAATGCGCCCACATGGCGCGGATACGCAATCCCAACTCCAAGGCGTGGAAGCGCTACCGCGCCGTACCGCTCGATACGGACGTCGTAAATTTCGCGGTTCCCGGCCCAGCCGATACACTGCCGTGACAGGCTTGCGGGAATCGCGTTCACCAGAGGAAATCAGCATGTCACGCCAGGGTATGGCTGCCGCCTTCCAGTACGGCACAGAGCTGCCGGTGTTCAGCAATGCGGCCGATGCCGAAAGGACCCTTTTCGCATATCGTGACCGCGTGCTCCACGCGTTTGCGGCGGAACACGGCGCGGCCATCGGGCTCGACTATTCACCAGAAAGCCTTAAGCCGCTGGAGAAATGGTTCTTCGAGCACGGCGCGCCGGACACGACAGCGTCCGGATACCCGCTCGGTCACGCGCTCAGCTCTTACCTCGGTGAGACGATCTGCCGGCACGCAGGCTTTTCGTGGATCGTACAGGCGTATGCGTTCGCGACGGACCGGTACGAGATCGGCGTCCAGCAGGACCTGCTGACGATCATGCTGACGAAAGGCGTCGTTCCGGACGCCGAACGCAACGCGCGCATGCAGTCGCTCTGGCGCACCTATCGACGCTACACCGGCGCGTGAACCCGATCGTACGCGGCGCGTCGACCGGAATTCCCGGGCCGACCGCCGACGCGCGTCGACACATCAGCCGTTGCCGACTCTCGGTTCCTTGACGGTCACGACGAACTCTTCGGCCGCCTTGCGATGGATCGCAGCCATGACCGCCAGTTCACGCTTGCTGCCCGGCTCGCTGGACCCGACGCCGGTCGCATCTTTCGCCTTCGCGCCCGGTGGGTAGAAGACGAACGATGCGCTCTGCGGGGCGTCCGGCTCCGCACGCAGGCGCTTGTTCAGGATCTTCAGATACTTTTTCTTCGAGACTTGCTTCACGGCCATGGCGTCCTCCTGAATGGATGTCACGTTGGCCAGCATACCAGCTTTGTCCGTGCGCCCGGCTCGTCAATATCCCGACCGCATCACGCGCCTGGTTGGGCAGAAACGGTGTCGTCCGCACTGAACACGGTCAGCCCTTCGATCGGATCCGTCGGCACATCCCACGGCCGTGCCGCAATCGCGCGCATCGCGGCTTCATAGCCGGCTTGCCGGCGGGCGGCAATGCCGGCCGGCGTGAAGTCGATGTCCTTCAACTGGTTGTCCCCGTCGAGCCGGGGCGCGGCGAGCTTGATCAGGCGCATCGTGGTCTGGCAGCCCCACGCGGCCAGCGCCTGGACTTCGGTCGTCGCGCGCTCGGCCTCCGGCACGTGCTTGACCAGTTCGCGAATCACATGGCGCAAGCAGTGGATCTGCTGCTGACGCGCGATATGACTGTCGGTGCGGCTCGCATACTGGATATCCTTCTGCCGTTCCGATACCTGCCAGATGCTTTCCGGCTCGGGGCCGACCGGATTCCACATCTGCACGGAGAAGATCACCGAACTCCTGCGCGGCTTGTCGTCCAGCACCACCTCGACCGGCGTATTCGAATAGACGCCGCCATCCCAGTACGGCTCGCCGTCGATCCGCACCGCGGGGAAAGCGGGCGGCAGCGCGCCCGAACTCATGATGTGCTCGACCGTGAGGCGCTGGTCGCGCGAATCGAAATAGCGCATCGCGCCCGTGCGGGCGTTCACCGCGCCGACGGTCACGCGCGGCCGGCCCGCATTCAGCAGATCGAAGTCGACCAGCGACACGAGCGTCTCGCGCAGCGGCCCGATCATGTAATACGACGCGCGATCGACGCCAAGGCGGGCCAGCGGCCCGAGCCACGACGCAGGATTGGGCCGGAAGAACCCCGCGATGCCGCCGCCGATGATCATCAGTTCTGCAAAGGTCTTGTCCCAACCGGGCAGGAATGCGGGCGCGTGCAGACGGGTGTGCTCGGTCACGCGGCTCCAGAACTCGCCCAGTCGCTGCGCGCGGTGCTCCGGCGGATTCCCGGCGATCAGCGCCGCATTGATCGCGCCGATCGACGTGCCGATCACCCAGTCGGGCTGGATGCCGGATTCGTCCATCGCCTGATAGACGCCGAGCTGGTAGGCCCCCAGCGCACCGCCGCCCTGAAAGACGAGAACGACTTGCCCCGGCAATTCCATTCGTGCTGGCTGGCTCGCGGTCATGCTGTGCCTCGCGGAGTCTGGGATTGGGTCGGACCTCAATATACCGATCAAGTGTAGGCGATCGGGGCTCGATTCCGCGCGCGTGCCGACCGGCGGCACGCGCTGCACCGCGTCAAGCGTCGACGACGTTCCGCATCCGCCGCAGTTGATGCGCAGCCACCTTGCGGCGCACGGTCTGCTCGAATTGCGGCGTCGACGTCACCGGTTCGCGTCTCGCGAGCCCGAGCAGGTTGCGCGCGATCTGGATCGGCGTCACGACGACGCCCCACGGCAGCCCCCACCATCCGCACACCGCGGACGTGAGCAACGCGATCGCCTGCTTCTTCCGGCCGCATCGCCGGCAGCAGACATGACGCCGCGTCGTCCAATTCGTGACGACGATCAGCGACACCACGCGATGGTCGGCATGCACGTCGACGGGGCCGTCCTCGCGCTTGCAGATCGGGCACGGCCCGTAGCGGCAGTCGTCGACGTAATGCTGCACCCTCGCCGCGGGCAGGTGCTCGGCGGCGACGAGCACCGGGTGCCGTTGCGCGCATTCCGCGCCGCAATAGCGGTTGCCGTCGACCGGTCGACCGCCGAAAAAGAATGTCTTGCCGCAATTGCTGCACTCTGCCACGTTACCCCCGGATGCCTGTGTGGGGTGAACGCGTGTTCGATCCGCCGGCGCGCGAGCGTGCCGGTCGGCGGATCGATCCTTGACACACCACGAAACTGGATCAACGGGTGCATTAACGGCAGCACATGTGAGGTCTTAAGCGAACTTTTAATGACAGACGGATGACAGAGCGAATGACTGTACGGATAACAGCGCGGACAGGCGAGCGAACAAGCGGGCCTTGATCGCCCGCCGGTCAGCCCAGAAATTCCTTGCGCCGCAACTGCACGACATCCCGCAATGGCGGCGCGCCGAACAAGCGGCTGTATTCACGGCTGAACTGCGAAGCGCTTTCGTACCCGACGCTCGCGGCAATCGACCCGACATCCCCGCCCTGCCCCAGCAACAGCCGCCTGGCCTCATGCAGCCGCAATTGCTTCTGATACTGCAGCGGGCTCAGCGTCGTCACGTTCTTGAAATGATGGTGCAGCGACGACACGCTCATGTTCACGACCTGCGCGAGCGACTCCACCCGCATCGGCTCCGCGAAGTGATCGCGAATCCACTCGATCGCCCGCGAAATCCGGTGCGTCTGGCTCCCCGCCACCGCCATGTGCCGCAGCCGCGTGCCCTGCTCGCTGGTCATCAGCCGGTAGATCAGTTCCTTCTCGAGCAGCGGCGCCATCACCGGGATGTCCGCCGGCGTATCGAGCAGCCGCACGAGCCGCAGCGCGACGTCGAACAGCGGCGGCGTCAGTTGCGCAAGCGCAATCCCCTCGCCCTCCGGCCCCGCGCCGGGCTCCGGCAGGCGCATCTCCGCGGCCAGCTCGATGATCCGCTGCGGATCGAGCGTGAACGACATGCACAGATACGGCGCGTCCGGCGACGCCTTCGTGACCCGCGACAGGATCGGCAAGTCGATCGATGTAATCAGGCAATGCTGCGCGTCGTACTCGTAAGCGTGGCCGGCGACCACCACGCGCTTCGCGCCCTGCGCGGCGAGCACGAACGCGGCCCGCGACACGCCGCAGCCGAGATCGACCGGACGCGTATGCTTGTGGAATGCCAGCGCCGGAATGGCCGTCGGATGCGAGCCGTCGACCGGCGCAAAGCGGCTGATCAGCGCCGCCAGCTCGCGCCGCCCGGATTCGCGCGACGCGGCAAGATCGATCATGTCCATCAGGATGCCTCGATTCGTCCAGTTCCCCATGCGGCGGGAGCATAGCGAAGCCGCCGGCCACGCGCCGGGGATTTGCAGGATTGTTCAAGAAATTTGCAGGATTGTGTAAACTCAAATCCCCGCGGTCGCGCACACTCCCGCGTATCCCGGTTTCGCACCGGGTTTCCCCCACGGAGACAGTCCATGCCCACCTCGTTTGTCCTCAACGGCAAGAACGTCACGCTCGATGTCGATCCGTCGATGCCCGTCCTCTGGGCGATCCGCGAGCACACGGGCCTGACCGGCACGAAATTCGGCTGCGGAATGGCGCAGTGCGGCGCGTGCACGGTCCATCTCGAAGGCCAGGCCGTGCGCTCGTGCGTGCTGCCGCTCGCCGGCATCGCCGGCAAGCACATCACGACGATCGAAGGCCTGCAGAGCAAGCCCGCCCAGGCCGTGCAGGCCGCGTGGGTCAAGCTGCAGGTGCCGCAATGCGGCTATTGTCAGTCCGGACAGATCATGTCCGCAACGGCACTACTCGAACAGAACCCTAAGCCGACCGACGCCGACATCGACGCCGCAATGAACGGCAACCTCTGCCGCTGCGCGACCTATGCGCGGATCCGCGCCGCGATCCACGACGCCGCTGCCACACTGAAGGCCTGACCATGACGACCGAACTCGATACCCCGAATGCGGTCCGCTCCGGGCGCCGCACGTTCCTCAAGGCCGCCGGCGCCGCCGCGGTCAGCCTCACGATCGGCTTCGAATGGATCGGCGCGGGCCGCCGCGCGCTCGCCGCAACGGCGCCCGCCGCCGAGTTCGCGCCGAACGCGTTCCTGCGCGTCACGCCGGATGGCATCGTCACCGTGATCGCGAAACACGTCGAACTCGGCCAGGGCGCGTACACGGGCATCGCGACGATCGTCGCCGAAGAGCTCGACGCCGACTGGTCGAGCGTGCGCGTCGAAAGCGCGCCTGCTGACGCGACGCGCTACGCGAACCTCGCGTTCGGCAAGATCCAGGGCACGGGCGGCAGCTCGGCGATGGCGAACTCGTGGCAGCAGCTGCGCGAAGCCGGCGGCAAGGCCCGCGCGATGCTCGTATCGGCCGCCGCCGCGCGCTGGAACGTGCCGGCCGCAGAGCTGACGACCCGTGACGGTTTCGTCACGCATGCGAAAAGCGGCAAGCAGGCGAGCTACGGAGCACTCGTCGCGGAAGCCGCGGCGCTGCCCGTGCCGGACACGGTCACGCTGAAGCAGTCGGCCGAATTCCGGCTGATCGGTCACAAGATCCCGCGCGTCGATGCATCGGCCAAGTCGAACGGCACCGCGCAGTTCACGCTCGACGTGTCGCTCCCCGGGATGCTGGTCGCGCTGCTGCAGCGTCCGCCGCGTTTCGGCGGGACGGTCAAGTCATTCGACGCGACGGCCGCGAAGGCGGTGCCGGGTGTCGTGTCGGTCGTGCAGGTGCCGCGCGGCGTCGCGGTCGTCGCGACGGGCTTCTGGGCCGCGAAACAGGGCCGCGATGCGCTGAAGGTCGAATGGGACGAAACCGGCGCCGAGAAGCGCAGCTCGGCCGAGATCATGCGCGAATACCGGCAGCTCGCCGACAAGCCCGGCGTGTCGGCCCGCAAGGACGGCGACGCGGACGCAGCGATCGCCGGCGCCACGCGCAAGATCAGCGCGTCGTACGAATTCCCGTATCTCGCGCACGCGCCGATGGAGCCGCTCGACGCAGTCGTCAGGCTGACGCCCGACAGTTGCGAGATCTGGGCCGGCGACCAGTTCCAGACGATCGACCAGGGCAACGCCGCGCAGGTCGCGGGGCTCAAGCCCGAGCAGGTGAAGATCCACACGATGTACGCGGGCGGCAGCTTCGGCCGGCGCGCGAACGCGTGGTCGGACTACGTGGTCGAGGCCGTATCGATCGCGAAGGCGCTCGGCGCGAACGGCAAGCCGGTCAAGCTGCAGTGGACGCGCGAGGACGACGTCACGGGCGGCCTCTATCGCCCGATGTACTTCCACAAGCTCGACGCGGGCCTGACCGCGGACGGCAAGCTGGTCGGCTGGCGGCACCGGATCGTCGGCCAGTCGATCCTCGCCGGCACGCCGTTCGAGCCGGTGATGGTGAAGAACGGTGTCGACGCGACGTCGGTCGAGGGCGCGGCAAACCTGCCGTACGCAGTGCCGAACGTGTCGGTCGAGCTGACCACCACGAAGGCCGGCGTGCCGGTGCTGTGGTGGCGCGTGGTCGGCAGTTCGCACACCGCGTACGCGGTCGAGGCGTTCATCGACGAGGCCGCGCACACGGCCGGCAAGGATCCGTACCTGTTCCGCCGCGACCTGCTCGCGAAGGAGCCGCGCCTGCGCGCCGTGCTCGAACTCGCCGCCGAGAAGGCCGGCTGGGATCCGGCGAAGCCGCTGCCGAAAGGCCGCGGGCGCGGGATCGCGGTCGCCGAGGCGTTCAAGAGCTATGTCGCGCAGGTCGCCGAAGTGTCGGTCGGCGCAGACGGCAAGGTGAAGGTGGATCGCCTCGTGTGCGCGGTCGATTGCGGGATCGCGATCAACCCGGACATCGTCGCCGCGCAGATGGAAGGCGGCATGGGCTTCGGGCTCGGTGCGGTGCTGCACAGCGCGATCACGCTGAAGGACGGCGAGGTCGAGCAGCGCAACTTCGACACCTACCAGGTGCTGCGGATCGCCGAGATGCCGAAGGTCGAGGTGCACATCGTGCCGTCGGCCGAGGCGCCGACCGGCGTCGGCGAGCCCGGCGTCGCACCGGTCGGGCCGGCCGTCGCGAACGCGATCTTCGCGGCGACGGGCAAGCGGCATTACACGCTGCCGTTCGATTCGGCCGGCACGGCGAAGGGGTGATGGTGGAAGCGCCGGCCGCGGGGGCAAAAGGTGCCTCGCGGTCGGCGTTTAGTGCTTGATGTAGGGTTGCATGTCGGGTGGCCGCCCGCGCGGCCTGCCGCGAACCAACCCGGCACCCGCGATCCCCGTTCGTTGACCGCTCCCGTTACGCCAGACGTAACGCCCGTAACGTTCCCGCCACTGCTACGTAACATTCCTTCAAAGTCGCTCCGACCCCGTGTGAGCGCGCCGCGTTAAAAATTCTTTTAGATTCAACGTCATCTCGGCATCGCGCGGAACTCCGCGTGTTCGCTTCCCATCATGGCCCGGAACTTGCAGTAATCCCTTTGCAAACACTCCTTAACGGACATGCGAGGGCCACCATGGATTGCAAATACCTGTACATCGACACCATAAAGATCAACTTCGTGCGCCGCACGATCGAGATCGACGACAAGACGGTCGACGTCACGCCGCGCGAATTCGACGTCGTCGAATTCCTGCTCGACAACATGAACAAGATCGTGACGCGCCAGGCAATCCAGGAGGCTGTGTGGGGCCGCGAGCTCGCGGTGTCGTCGCGCACGCTCGACACGCATATCTCGCGCATCCGCTCGAAACTGCGCCTCGACGAGGACAAGAACCTGCGGATCATCCCGATCTACGCGGTCGGCTACCGGCTCGTGCTGTTCGGCGCGGCAACGACCCACGTCGAGCGCCACGACGCGGCGCCGCTCCTGCGCGCCGCGCCGCAGCATGCGATGGTGGCCGATTACGCGTGACGTCGGGCCGGCCACGGCGCGGCGATCGATCGCCGGCCGCCTGCCGTCACGCGAGCGACAGCCGCTCCTGCACCACACCCGCCGCGCTGCTCGCCCGCTGCGACTCGAGCCAGGCCTGGAACATCAGCACCGTCCACAGCTGATGCTGCCAGTTCAAACGCCCGCTCTGGTGCTGCTGCCACAGCCGGTCGACCGCCGCCGCATCGAAGAAGCCCTCGTCGCGCAGCCTTGCGGGGCGTAGCAGCTCCTGCGCCCAGTCGCGCAGCGAGCCGCGCAGCCAATGATCGACGGGCGCGCAGAAGCCCTGCTTCGGCCGGTCGATCAGCGCCGTCGGCACATACCGGTCGAGCAGCCGGCGCAGCAGCACCTTCGACTGGCCGCCCTCCGGCAGCCGCACCGAAGCCGGCAGCCGCCAAGCGAATTCGACGACGTGGTGATCGAGGAACGGCATCCGCGTCTCGAGGCTGACCGCCATCGCCGCGCGGTCGACCTTCGCGAGGATGTCGGTCGGCAGGTACGTGAGCGTGTCGATCGCCATCGCCTGCTCGGCGAAGCTCAGGTGCGCGGGCCACGCGCTCGCGGTGTCGAGCGCCGTCGGCGGCTCCTGCCCCGTGAGCGCAAGGCGCTCCGGATGATGGACCGACGACATCAGCAGCCGGTACAGGCCGATGCGGCTCTCGGCGGTCATCACGTGAGCAAGCTTGTGCAGCCGGTCGCCGATGCGCGTCGGCGACTCGCGCGCGTCCGTGTTGCCCCACGCGCCCTGCACGATCGACGCGAGCTGGTCCGCGTGATCGGGCCGCAACGCATGCAGCGCGGCGGCGATCCGCGCGCGCACGGCGGCCGGCACGCGATGCAGCTTGCGCCACAGGCGCGGCGTCAGGAAATAGCGCGTGTAGCCGCCAAAAAGCTCGTCGCCGCCGTCACCGGACAGGCTCACTTTCACATGCCGGCGCGTCAGCTCGGAGACAAGGAAGGTCGGGATCTGCGACGCATCGGAAAACGGCTCGTCGTAGATCGACGGCAGCTTCGGCACGACCGCGAGCGCATGGTCGGCGGTCACGTACAGCTCGGTATGCCGCGTGCCGAGGTGGCGAGCGACCGCTTTCGCGTAGCCGGCTTCGTCGTAGCCGGCCTCGTGAAAGCCGATCGTGAACGTGTCGACCGGCGTCGTCGACTGCGCCTGCATCAGCGCGACGATCGCCGACGAATCGATCCCGCCGGACAGGAACGCGCCGAGCGGCACGTCCGCTTCCATCTGCCGCGCGACGGCCTGGCGCAGGATCGTGTCGAGCTGGCCGACGGCTTCCTGCATGCTGCCGTCGAACGGCTGCTCGCGGCCCGCCTCGATCGCCTGCTCGAGCGTCCAGTACGCGCGCACGTGCGGCGTGTCGCGCGCATGCTCGAACTGGACGTAGGTGCCGGGCGGCAGCTTGCGGATGCCGCGATAGATCGTGTACGGCGCAGGCACGCTCGACTGGCGCAGGTACAGGCACAGCGCATCGCGATCGACGCTGCCGTCGAAGCCCGGATAGTGACGCAGCGCCTTCAGCTCGGACGCGAACACGAGCGCGTCGCCGATCCGGCCGTAGTAGAGCGGCTTCTCGCCGATCCGGTCGCGCGCAAGCGTCAGCGTGCGCGACGCACGATTCCAGAGCGCGAACGCGAACATACCGGTCGCGCGCCGCAGTGTCGCTTCGACACCCCACGCGACGAGCGCCGCGATCAGCACTTCGCTGTCCGAGTGACCGCGCCACGCGGGTGCGCGCCCCGCGCGCTCCAGTTCCGCGCGCAGTTCGCGATGGTTGTAGATTTCGCCGTTGAAGACCATGACGTAGCGGCTGCACGCCGACGCGATCGGCTGTCGGCCGTGCACCGACAGATCGACGATCGCGAGCCGCCGGTGGCCGAGCGCGATGCCGGCTTCGGGATCGAGCCACAGGCCCTGACCGTCCGGTCCGCGATGCGCGAGGCTTGCCGTCATCCGCGCGAGGGTCCCGCGCGCTGTCTCCTCATCGAAGGCGACGCTATTCAGAAAGCCGTCGATTCCGCACATATTGTTGCCCGCTTGTTGACCGATCCCGTCACGCGTCGCGACGCCTTGCGGCACGCCGTCCAGCGCGACAGTCGGGCCATGATACGAAGAAAATATTCAGCAATAATTCACTAGTGAATCTTTTCGGGCACCAGAAAAAATGCGCCGTCAAGCGGTGCGCGCAGATGACTGGAGAAAGGGCCATATCGATTGACGAAGGTGCGGCAATCAACCGGCCCGTCGCCCATTTTGGCGCTTCGGTGTTTCGGCGCGCGCTGCCGGAACCGTTCCCGTCACGACTGCAGCCGCCGCGCAGCGAGATACGCGAGCTGCGCGCGGTTCTGCACGTTGAAGAGTTTCTCGAGCGAGCGGATGTGGTGGCCGACCTTGTGCAGCGACGTGCGCAGCGCGCTCGCGATCTCCTGGTCGGACAGCCCGTGCACGAGCCGCTCGAGCACCTGCTGCTGCTCGTCGCCGAGCGCGAAGCCGCGCGTGCGCGCGATGCGTGCCTCGAGGAACGGCAGCGCGACCCGATGCACGGCGAGACTCACCGACAGCGCACCGCCGATCACGCGGTCGTCGATCCAGTCGGTGCCGTGCGTCTCCGACGTCACGTTCACCGCGACCCGCAGTTCGAGCCGCGGCGCCGACAGGCTGAAGATCACGCCGCTGTTCATCGCATGCGCGCGCAGATGCCCCGCGAGCGCGAGCACCTTGCGATCGCCGTCGCGCTGCGCGGCGGCCTCGATCTCGTCGAGCCGCCACGCGACCGGAAAGCCGCTTTGCCGCACCTGCGCGAAACGCGGGTCGCATTCGTAGAGCATTTGCTCGATATAAGGCTGCATGAAAGTCGCCGGCGCGAGATCGCGCAGCAAATGCGCGCATAGAATCCGCCGCCCGATCATTTCATAGCCACCATAACCGAGCGTGCTGAAACCGATTTGCCGCAAACGCGCATGGCATTGCGAAAAATCGAGTGCGTCCAGGTCGGATTTACCTGTCGCATTTTGAATCACGGTAAAAACGTCCTTATTCGCCGCGTGATAGTCGGCCGAATAAGCGGCAGCGGCCGCGATATCGGCCTGCGAGAACCACTTGACGAGTGGCGTGCCGTCAGCATGTGTCATAAGGAACCCGCCCCTCTCCCAATATTTGAATGCCGCAGCCCCGTCATGACCTGGTCTTTCTTTATGGTTTCTGATTGGAATGGGATTCGCGCTGCTGCATGAAGTTTTAGGCGCAATTAGTATTACGGCATATTACGCGCACGCCGGCATTTTTGTACAATGCCCCCGCGTTTCGTCAGGATGACGATTCGCGCATATCAAGAACGATGCTTCGATCGTATCGCCGCGCGCTGCCGTACCCGAAACGGCGCACGCGCGGCGCTGCGCGTCGGCTCCGAGGGATGGCTCATGTCCGATATTGCCTTGCATGAAGCAGCAGCCGCGACAAGCGCTCAATTGACGTCACGCGACGTGACACGCCGCGCCGATGCGCCGGCCGCGCGCCCCGTGCAGGTCGTCTGGTGCGACGACGTGAAGCGCGGCGACGTCGAGCAGCCGCACGCGCCGCGGCTCGGCGTCGCCGACATGCTCGCGCACGCACAGAGCACCGCCGAGCGCAATCGCATCGTCACGAGCCTGCTGCACCTGACGGGTTTCTCGACGTTCGCGTACTTCGCGCTCGAATTCGCGCACGAGCGTGTCGAGAGTCTCTATCTTCACGAAGCGTTCACACCGTCGACCTATCGCGGCGACTACGTGCGCCACCGTCATCACGACATCGATCCGCGCACGCTCGGCGCGCGCGCGTGCAACATGCCGTTCGTCTGGGACCTGCAGCAGCTGCGCCAGCAGCACCAGCAGCACCAGCAGCGCCAGCAACACGATGACGGCCTCTGCTTGCCGCCCGCCGCGCTCGACGGGTTCCTGCAGACAATGCAGGACGACGGGATGTGCAGCGGGATCATGTATTCGATGGCGGTGCCCGGCACGCGGCTGCATGCGTTCATGAGCTTCACCGCGCCGCGCCGCACGCGCGAGTGGATCACGCCGGCCACCGTCGAGCAGGCGCTGTCGATCGGCCTGTCGGTCCACCAGTTCGCGTCGCCGCAGCTGATCGCGACCTCGCGCGAGCGCGCGGTGAACGGCCTTACGCCGTTCGAGCAGGAGCTGCTGCTCGGCATCGCCGAAGGCGCGTCGGACAAGGAGATCGGGCGGCGCCTCGACACCAGCGCGCACAACGTCGACTATCACCTGCGCAAGCTGCGCAAGCGCTTCGGCGTCGCGAACCGGATCCAGCTCACCTACCTGACGTCGAAGCTCGAGCTGATCTGATCCGCGTGCGGAGCGTGCCGAGCCCGGGGATTGCACGCGGTAAACGCGCATGCCGGCCTCGAGGGCCGGCATGCACGGGAAGCGGCGCGGTGCCGGGTCCGGCGCCGCGTCCATCAGACGGTGTTACTTGACCAGCATCATCTGCACGACCTTGACGATCACGAGACCGACCGCGATCACGAGATAGCCGCGCAGCACGCCCATCCAGATCCGCGTCGACAGCGTCATCACCTGCGGCTCGAGCGTGTCGAGCGGCGGCATGCGCCACGTGTTACGCAGCGAGCGGTCGACGCCCGGCTCGATCACGCGCTTGTTGCGGCGGATCAGCACCGTCGCGAGATAGCCGACGATCGCGAACACGCTGCCACCCACCAGCACGTCGACGATCGCTTCACCGCTGATGTCCGGATACATGACCGACGCGGTCAGGATGATCGACAGCATCACCAGCACCCAGATCACCGCGCCCGTGAACACATTGAGCTTCGTCGAATTCACCCACGGCCCGAGCACCTGCTTGTCGTTGCAGAGCAGCAGCAGGAACACGGTCGCGCTCGGCAGCAGCACGCCCGCGAGCGTCTGCACCGCTTCCGTCAGCAGGCCGAGCGGGCTGCCCGGAATCAGCACGATCGCCGCGGCGGCGGCCACGATGCCGAAGTAGACGAGATAGAAGCCCTTCGCGTCCGACACGCCGCGATGCAGCGAGTGACGGATCTTGAACACGTCGCCGATTGCGTACGCGGTCGACAGCGACACGGCAGCGGCGCCGATGATGCACGCGTCGAGCAGCGCAACCGCGAACAGCGTCGCGCTCGTGCGGCCCGCATACTTCTCGAGGCCCGCGATGATGCCGCCCGCGTCCGTGAAGTTGCCGAACTCCGGATGGCCGCTGAACAGCGCCGAGCTGAAACCGATCATCGCGACCGCGCCGATCAGCACGAACACGATGCCGATCCACAGGTCCGCCTTCTCGTACTTCATGAAGCGCGGCGTGATGCGCTTGTCGATCACGTAGCTCTGCTGGAAGAACAGTTGCCACGGCGCGACCGTCGTGCCGACGATGCCGATCACGAGCAGCATCACATCCGACAGCTTCGCGTGCGCGGGCCAGTTCGGCACGAAGAAGTCACGCGTCATCTGCGCAACCGGCGGGTGGATCGTCACGAGCACCGGCACGAGCAGCAGGCTCAGGATACAGAGCACCACCGCAAACCGTTCGAAACGCCTGAAATCCCCGGTACTCACCGCCGCCATCGTCAGCGCTGCGGCTACGCACACGCCCGCGACCTTTGGCAGCCCGAAGAAATCGAGCACGAACGTGATGCCGATGAACTCGGTGACGATCGTCAGCGCGTTGAGCAGAAACAGGTCGATCACGCTGAACGCGCCCCAGAACTTGCCGAAGCGCTCGAAGATCAGGCGCGCATGGCCAACGCCCGTCACCGCGCCGAGACGCAGCACCATCTCCTGGTTCACGTACAGCACGGGGACGAGCAGCAGCAGCGTCCACAGCAGCGTCGTGCCGTAGTTCTGGCCCGCTTGCGTGTAGGTGCCGAACGCACCGGCGTCGTTGTCGCCGACCATCACGATCAGGCCCGGGCCGAGGATCGCGAGCAGCGTACGCAGGCGCGCCCACCACGTGCCGCGCTTTGCGGTGTCGTGATGCGCGATGGTGCCGAACGCGCCCTTGATGTCGCCCAGATGGGCTTCGTCAAGCACGGCGCTGCGTTCGACGGCGATCGGTGGAGAAACGTTGGATGGCGTGGACATGATGTGTTCCGTACGGCTAAGGGTTATCTGGCAAGCGTGTAACCTTGGTATAAGCGTGCGCAGCCGCGTGACGGCGGCCGCACATGCGCATGCCGAGGCGCGCTCGACTTCAGTGGACTAACGATTTCAGCTGGTTCAGCAGGCGGACGAGCACCGGCTGACGGTTATCGAGCGACAGCATCGCGTCGTAATGGGGGCGCGATTGCGTCACTTGCGGGAATTGCGACAGCAGAAGGCCGAAGTTCATGATCTGGCTCCGTGCGGCGGCAGCAAAGGCTCGCCGCGTCGTGGGCGCGGGGGCCAGTCCGGGGCCTGATCGAGGTCAGGCTAGTCGGCCGGATTGTCCCTGCGACCCGGGTTGAATAGGGTCTGGCGGCATAAGGGACAACTGTCACTGTCGTTCATGGCGGCTCCTGTTCGGTGTTCCGGAAGAACACGGTTGAGCGCCGACCTGCATGCAGGAAACCACGTGCGCAAGCCTGTGAAAGGCGTGCGCGAACGCGGCCGCATGCCGGGCGGCGGCGAAACCAGACGGCGCATGCGCGACGGCATCACGCGTATCTGGCGCGAATCAGGGTGCACGTAGGGGGTTACTGCGAAGTACTGCTGCGCGCACCGTTTGCCTGGGTGACAAACGGCGGCGTTGGAAGGCGCGGACGTTGGTCGCTCAGGCGGATAACTCGTTCGAAGATCGACTACTGCAAGCGTCCAAGGCGGTCGCCCCAAAAGTGAAGATGGCGGATTCTATGGACCGCCCGAAACCTAAGTCAACCCCTTGAAACCCCATTTTCGAGATATTTTTTCCGGCTCGTGGACACTGAAAGATTTGCTCCTTAAAACACGCGCCCAAACCTTTCAGCACGGATGTCGGCGTGCATCGCAAGGTGCGCGAACGCAACGGGGCGTCTGCATTTCGTCAGGCCACGCGCGTCGTGATCGCCTCCGATTCGACGCTTGCGCAACATGCGAACTTTTTATGCGGTTTTTACTTGCGCCGCAGCAAAAGTGGAGACTACAATCCGCCGCAATTCAACACAGGAGTCCCTCCGTGGACACATGCTCTAGTTGCAGTTCGATGCCGGTTCAGGCCGGCCAAGCCATCGCGAGATAGCAGCAGCCCAGGGCATGTCCTTCGCCGCTAGCTCGCATTCGTCGGGTTAGCGCGCTTCCTTCCGGACCGGCCATCGCCGGTTCGTCCGTCGCACGCTCCGTCACGTTCCAAACGCCGATCGCAGGCCGCACCGCGCGCACCTGGGGTCCATCACGTCGTCCGGCTTCGCCGCCGACGGCGGACGGAGGCTACGTCATGTTTCTTCAATCGTTCGCGGTCAGACTCAAGCGGTACGTGCACGTCGCTTGCAACCGCTCGCTCGTGTCGGCGCTGTCGCCGCTCGCGCACACCGTCACCAACTGGCGCGGCGCGTCGCTCGCGCATGCGCTGATCCCGACCCGCGCGCTCGACTGCGCGGTGCTCGGCGCGATGGCTGCCGCCGTCGGGCTCGCCGCGCTGCTGT
>NZ_JAAGPL010000207.1:0-233 GCF_017104785.1 Burkholderia sp. Ac-20353
TATCTGTTGTATGAGTGTATATATGTAGTCCATCCAGATAAGAACGAGGTTATAGAGTATTGAGAGCTGGTGCGAGAGTTTCGATTAATGATGAAATAGAGAAGGATTGGTAAAGTGTAGGATTCTATGCACATCAGGTACTGTTGACGAGAATTTGTATAACGTTTAGGTAATTTGTTGTTTATTTAATATTTTTTTTTTTTTTTTTTTTTTTTTTTTTCTTTTTTTTTTTT
>NZ_JAAGPL010000208.1:0-14228 GCF_017104785.1 Burkholderia sp. Ac-20353
TCGGCATGCACCGGAATAGGGAATTCTGGATACCGGGAATTTGTGCGAGGATGCTGCGCAACCGGCATCAGATCAGAACAACAGAGGAGGCGAGATGACTGAAATGCGGCGTGAAGTGCGTTGGGCATCGCTCGAAGGCGACGGGATCGAGCATCTGGTGTTCGACCGCAGTGACGGCGGGATCATCGTGGAAAGCGCGGTGGTCGGCCAGCGGTACGGAAAATCCTACGGGCTCGCGTACCGGGTGGTCTGCGATGCGCAATGGCGCGCGACCTACGCGGTGCTCAAGGTGATGGGCGGCGGCACGCTCGAGCTGCACGGCGACGGTCACGGCCACTGGCGCGACGGCTCGGGGCGGGCGCTGCCCGAGCTGGACGGCTGCATCGACATCGACATCGCGGCGACGCCATACACGAACTCGCTGCCGATCGGCCGCCTCGGGCTCGCGCGCGGCGAGCGGCGGCCGATCGACGTCGTCTACGTGTCGACGCCCGACCTGAAGGCGACCCCGGTCAAGCAGGCGTACGCGTGCATCGAGCCGGGCCGGCGCTACCGCTACGAAGGCATCTTCCGGGATTTCTCCGCCGAGATGGACATCGACGACGACGGCCTCGTGATCGACTACGAGACGTTGTTCAGGCGCTTGCCGACGATCCGCTGAACGGGCGCCGCCGTTTTCTTCTCGTGCGCGGCGGCGAAGCGGTCGATCCGCGACGCGATCAGGTCGGGGTTGCGCAATACGATCCAGTGCGCACCGTCGATTTCCTCGCGCACGTGCTCGCCGAGCCAGCGGCCGAGGTCGGCCGACATCTCCGGCGTCACGTAGCGGTCGCGCACCGGCACGAGAATCTGCACGGGCGCCTGCGCATACCGCTCGCGCGGTCGCCGGGCGCGTGCGACGAAGTTCGCACGGTACAGCTTCATGCCGTTCAGCGCGTTCTTCAATTGCGCGGGGTCGCGTTCGGGCCGGATCTTCTCGGTGAGCTGCAGCCAGCGCGGCCACAGCGCGGCGCCGCCGAGCCGCCAAACCAGCGACGGCACGAGCGGCAGGTGGAAGAACGCGATGTACCACGACTTCAGGCTCTGCCGGAGCCGCAGCTTCGCGCGGAACACGTGGTCGAGGCACGGCCCCGAGATCGACGTGTACGACGCGATGCGGCCGCGGAACGCCGGGTCGGTCGCCGCTTCCCAGCACTGGATCGACCCCCAGTCGTGACCGACGAGGTGGAACGGCCGGTTGCCGCAGGTCGCGTCGGCGACGGCTTTCAGGTCCTCCGCGAGCCGCGCGAGCGCGTAATCCGCGCGGCGGGCCGGTGCATCGGACGCGCCGGCGCCGCGCACGTCGTACGCGATCACGCGGTAGCGCTTCGCGAGCCGCGCGCGGATCGGCTCCCAGACCGTCGCGGAATCCGGGTAGCCGTGCACGAGGATCACGGGCGGCGCGCGGCGCGAGCCGCTCACGTAGACGGCGAGCTTCACGTCGCCGGATTTGACGGTCAGCATCTCGTTCGCGCGCAACATCGCGTTACGCCTGTTGCGGCGCAGGATGCAGCGGCACGCGGCGCGGTGCGGCCTGCGCGGCGTACTGCGCGTTGGTCGCGTCGATGTTCGCGAGCAGCGTGTCGAGCCCCTGCAGGTACTGGTGGTTGTCGTGGTCCCACGGATGGAAGCCCGGCCGGAAATAGTCGAGCCATTCGCGCGCGATGCTCGGGAACACGCCGTTTTTCGGGCTGTACAGGTACTTCATGAGCCGCCACATGCCGCCGAACTTCCCGTGACGGCGCCGGTGCGCGGACATCAGGCGCAGGTGGAAGTCGAACACGATCGCCCAGAACAGCACGGTCGTCGTCAGCATCGTGCCGGTGCGCAGCAGGTAGCTGCCGAGGCCCGGCTTCATCACCGCGTTCCACACGTCGTACGAGACGGCCTTGTGCTCGGTCTCTTCCATCGCGTGCCACATCCACATCTGCTGATAGCCGTCGACGGAGCCGTCGATCCGGTGCTCATGGCCCGACAGCAGCTGGTTCGCGAGTATCGCCGTGTAGTGCTCGAGCGCGATCGTGATCGCGAGCTGCATCGAATGCGGCAGCACTTTCTTGAACCAGCCGAGGATCGCCCACAGGCGCTTGTCGAGCTTGTGCGCGGGCAGGCCCGATGCCTGCAGCAGGTCGTTGTACTCGATATGCTCGCGCGTGTGCATCGCTTCCTGGCCAATGAAGCCCATCACCTGCTTCTTCAGCTCGGGGTCCTCGATCCGGTCGCGATAGTTGCGCACCGAATCCATGAAGAAGCGCTCGCCGGCCGGGAACAGCAGCGACAGCGCATTCATGAAGTGCGTGACGGGCACGCCCTGCACATGCCAGTCGCGCGCGTGTTCAGGAGGGAGCGCGAAACGGATGTCGCGCCGGACGGGCATCATCTGCGGGGTCGTCATGATTGTTTTCCTCCCTGGTTGCCTGCGTTGTTATAGGTTGCGCCGACCGGCGCGGGCGCGGTGCGGGCCGCGCGGCGGCGTGCCTTCGCGGCCTCGTGCCGGGTCGCGAGCACGACCAGCGCCTGGTACGCGGACGGCAGGATGCGCGCGAGCCAGTCGGCGCCGCGCGCGTCGCGGCCGATCAGCACGCGGCGCCTGTTCTTGCGCACGCCGGCGAGGATCGTGCGTGCGGCGTCTTCGGCGGTCGTGATGAAGAATTTCTCGAATTCGTCCTTGCCTTGCTGCTCGCTTTCGACCATGAAGCCGACCATGTTCTTCGCGACGCGGCTCGACTGCGCGATGTTCGTGCGGATCCCGCCCGGATGCACGCAAGTCGCCGACACGCCGCACTTCATCATGTCGAGCTCCTGGCGCAGCGATTCGGTGAAGCCGCGCACCGCGAACTTGGTCGCGTTGTAGCCGCTCATGCCCGGCTGCGCGAAGATCCCGAAGATGCTCGACGTGTTGATCACGTGGCCGTCGCCGGACGCCTTCAGATGCGGCAGGAACGCCTTCGTGCCGTGCACGACGCCCCAGAAGTTGATGTTCACGATCCACTCGAGATCGCTGTATTCCATGCCTTCGATCGTGCTCGACAGCGCGACGCCCGCGTTGTTGAAGATCAGGTTGACCTTGCCGTGTTCGTGCGCGGTGTCGTCGGCCCACGCGAACATCGCGTCGCGGTCGCCGACGTCCAGCGCGCGCGTCGTCACGCGCACCCCCGGCGCGACCGTGCGGACGATCCGTTCGGTTTCGGCGAGGCCGACCGCGTTCTTGTCGGCGAGCGCCACGTGGCAGCCGGCCTGCGCGAGCTGCACCGCGAGCGAGCGGCCCATGCCCGAGCCTGCGCCGGTGATCGCGGCGACCTTGTTGGCGAAATCTCTCATGTCGGTTGCTCCTGTTCGGGTCTCAGGCCGCTTGCGTGGAAGCGGCGGGGGCGGGCGCGGGTGTGGGTACGGCAGTCGGCCGCGCGGCCGTGTCGTGTTGCGGCGCGCGGTAAGCGTGGTAGTCGGCCATCGAGAAACGGGCCGTCGCCTGCCGGAAGCGCCACGTGAAGCCCGGCCACAGCGTCGTGTTCTTGCCGGTGCGCGGGTCGAGATACCAGCTCTTGCAGCCGCCCGTCGACCAGATCGCCTTCTTCAGCTTGCCCTGCAGGTCGTGGTTGAATTGCGCCTCGACGAGCGGGCGCACCTCGATCGCGTCCGCGCGTTCGCGGTGCATCGCCTGCAATGCGCCGAGGATGTATTCGACCTGCGACTCGATCATGAACACCATCGAGTTGTGGCCGAGGCCCGTGTTCGGGCCGACGATCATGAAGAAGTTCGGATAGCCTGGCAGCGTGGTGCCGAGATACGCGTGCGCGCCGTCGCGCCACGCGTCGACGATGTCGAGGCCGCCGCGGCCGATGATTGCGCCGCGCGGATACGGGTCCGCAACCTGGAAGCCCGTGCCGTAGATCAGGCAGTCGACTTCGTGGCGCTTGCCGTCGGTCGTCACGACCGCGTGCTCGTCGATGCGCTCGATGCCGGTCGTGACCACGTCGACGTTCTTGCGCGACAGCGCCGGGTAGTAGTCGTTCGAGATCAGCACCCGCTTGCAGCCGAGCGTGTAGTCCGGCGTCACGGCCTCGCGCAGTTGCGGATCGGGAACCTGCTTGCGGATGTGGCGCAGCGCGAGCTTCTGCACGTTCTTCATCAGCGCCGGATGGATCGCGAAGCCGAGCACGCGCGATTCGAGCATCCAGTAGATCCCGCTTCTGACGAGCTTCTGCGTGACCGGCATCGCGCGGAACAGCCACTGTTCGAGCTTCGTCAGGTTGCGGTCCGGCTTCGGCATGATCCACGGCGGCGTGCGCTGGAACAGCGCGAGCTCCTTCACGCGCGGCGCGATCTGCGGGACGAACTGGATCGCGCTCGCGCCGGTGCCGATCACCGCGACGCGCTTGCCGTCGAGCGAATAGCCGTGATCCCACTGCTGCGAGTGGAACGCGCGGCCCTTGAAGGTCTCGACGCCCGGGATTGCCGGCAGCGCCGCGCGCGACAGCCCGCCCATCCCGGACACCAGCACCCGCGCGGACAGCCGCTTGCCGTTCGCGAACGTGAGGCGCCAGCGCTGCGCGGCCTCGTCGTACTCGGCGCGCTGCAGTTCGTGGTTCAGGCGCAGGTGCGCGCCGATCCCGAAGCGCTGCACGCAGTCTTCGAGATACGCGCGGATTTCCGGCTGCGGCGCGAACATGCGCGTCCAGCGCGGGTTCGGCGCGAACGAGAACGAGTAGACGTGCGATTGCACATCGCATGCACACCCGGGGTAATGATTGTCGCGCCACGTGCCGCCGACCGACGCCGCCTTCTCGAGGACGACGAAATCGGTCACGCCGGTCTGCCGCAGGCGAATGGCCATCCCGAGGCCGGCGAAGCCGGTGCCGATGATGGCGATGTCGATGGATTCGTCCGGGCCGTCGTGACCAGGGGGGCCGAAAGGCAAAGTGCGAGCATTCATCCGGGTGTCTCCGTTATGGCTCATTTTTGAATGTTACATTGTTTGATGTAACGATAGTGGGTGAGCCCGGAATCCGCAAGAGGGTAGACGGGACACTCTAAGGGCCGGAAGCCCTGTGGGGAAAGGCGGGAGCGGGTTTGGAACGGGGTGGCGGACAGGTGGCCGGCCGGGCCGGCGAGGCCCGCCGAGCATGGGTCGGCGGGCTGGGTCGCAGGCCGCCGGTGCACGGCGGCCTGTTTGAAATCGATTCAGGGACGGATCGAGCGCGTGGCCGTCTCATGGAAAACCCCGGCCACGATCGTCACTTGCGCGAGCGCGTACAGTGCCCAGATCAGGTAGTCGATGCCCGGAAAGCCGCCGAGGAAGCGGCCGACGCCGATCAGCGTGTCGGAGCCGACGAAGATCAGGCTGCCGATCGCGACGAGCGGGCCGCGGGTGCGCGCGGCGAGCGCGAAGGTCGCCATCGCGCACAGCACCAGCATGTAGACGGCGACCGGTGCGGCCAGCTCGTGCAGATGCGGGAGGAACGCGGCGTAGAAGGACGGTGCGGCGAGCCACAGCCCGATCAGCGCGGCGATGCGCCAGCCGTGCGGGCGTGCGCGCCAGCGGAAGAAGATCGCGCAGTAGCACAGGTGGGTGAGCAGGAACGCGCCGAGGCCGCCGACGAACGACAGCGGCCATTCGGGGAGCGCGAGCAGCACGTCGCCGAGCACGGCGGTGGCGAGCGCCGCGCACAGCCACGCGCGTTCGCGTGACGCGCCACACGCGCTGCCCGTGACGAGCAGCAGCACGCCCATCGCGGCTTTTGCGGCGGCCTGGCCGGGATAGGGCGCGGCGGCGAGCGACAGGCCGTAAAGCAGCGCGGCGGCGACGGCGAGCGGCCAGAGCCGACGGTAGGTGGCGGGAAGCGTGGCGATCACGGCGGGGCGTCTCCGGGTTTCAGGTGTTGTTGTCGGCGGCACGCGTTCGCGGGCGCGGCTGCCGGCCATTATCCGGAAGAACGTGCGCAGGAAAACCGGCGATTCCTTCTAGTCGGGCAACACCCGGTCGCCACGCAAAAATCGACTTGCTATGATCGCCACGGGACGTTTCGTCCCGTCCGGCTGCGCTACAGGATTCGCAAGCCAGCGCGATGGTTGCCAAGCTGCATCACGCACCGCGCGTTCCCAATGAATCCGTGCCGTTTTCCGTCCCGCCAACCCAGGACATCATGCGGGCGAGACCGGCTTATCAAAAAAAGCAGGTTCGACATGACCGAACTTCTCCATGGCGACGGTGCGATCCGTCGCGAAACCCCCTATGGCTCCTCGATCGAAAACACCTACGCGGGTGTGCTGTCGTTCATGCGACGCAACTACTCGCGCACGATCGACGGCGCCGACGTCGTGATCTCGGGCGTGCCGCTCGATCTCTCGACCACCTACCGTTCGGGCGCGCGGCTCGGCCCGGCGGCGATCCGCGCGGCGAGCGTGCAGCTCGCGGAGCTGCACCCGTATCCGTGGGGCTTCAACCCGTTCGACGAGCTCGCGGCGATCGATTACGGCGATTGCTGGTTCGACGCGCACAATCCGCTGACGATCAAGCCGGCGATCGTCGAGCATGCGCGCACGATCCTGCGCTCGGGCGCGAAGATGCTGACCTTCGGCGGCGATCACTACATCACGTATCCGCTGCTGGTCGCGCATGCGGAGCGCTACGGCAAGCCGCTGTCGCTGATCCATTTCGACGCGCATTGCGACACCTGGGCCGACGACGAACCGGACAGCCTGAATCACGGCACGATGTTCTACAAGGCGGTGAAGGAAGGGCTGATCGATCCGGCGACGTCCGTGCAGGTCGGCATCCGCACGTGGAACGACGATTTTCTCGGCATCGAGCGGCTCGATGCCGCGTGGGTGCACGAGCACGGCCCGCGCGCGGCGGTCGAGCGCATCGTCTCGATCGTCGGCACGCGGCCTGCGTACCTGACGTTCGACATCGACTGTCTCGATCCCGCGTTCGCGCCCGGCACCGGCACGCCGGTCGCGGGCGGGCTGTCGTCCGCGCAGGCGCTCGCGATCGTGCGCGCGCTTGGCGCGGTGAACCTGATCGGCGCGGACGTCGTCGAAGTCGCGCCCGCGTACGATCACGCGGACATCACCGCGATCGCGGCTGCGCACATCGCGTGCGACCTGCTGTGTCTGTGGCGGCAGAAGAAGGTAGCGGGGACGTTGCGCTGAGCGTTGCGGCCGGCTCGATCGCAACGAAAACACCCGTACGATTGAACACCCGGCACTAACGCTGGCAACTGTCCTGAAAACCCAGGCGATTCAGAAAAACGCCCCAAAGGTTGGACCGGTGTCCAGCTCTTGGGGTGCAGTTCACACCGCTATGCATCGCTGAGCTACAGATCAAGCCGGCGGAAATACCCGGTCAACTCAAGGTACCCCAACCCGACCTTCCTGCCGGCACGCGCGTCATTTCCGCTCGACGTTTCAGGCTCGCTTGCCGCACGCGCGGCAGGCTCGCGACGCGGCGCTTCGAATGCGGTCACCGCGCCTTCCCAGTACACCGCGCCCGTGCTCGCACGGCTATCGAGTTCCTGATCGTCCATCAATGGCGCGAGCAGCAGCTGCATGTCACCCGCATCGACACGCATCGCAACCGGGTAGCGTGCATCCGTATGCGGCGAGCGCCACCAGCGCAGTGGCGTGAAGCGGACGCTTTCCGGCGCTAACGCACGGGTGTTCCCGTCCCGGTCCCGCAGCGTGCCGCCCGCCCAGAACTTGCGGCCCGCGTTGTCGCGAATCTCGAACGCCATCAGCGCGCCGCCGTCGTCGAGATCGATGCCGATCCAGTCCCAGCCGACCGCGTTGTCATCCAGTGGCGCCGACGACCATTCGTGATCGAGCCATGCGCGACCGCGCACCGTTTCCGTCTGGCTTTCCGTCGGGCCGTAGCGCCTGTCCCGGCGCAGCAGGGTGCCGGTCACGTGCAACCACGGCTCGCTGTAGTAGTAACTCGCTTCGCTCGCGAGCGGGCCTTTGCGGCTATAGCCCGAACTGCCGTTGAGCAGCACCGGTTGTGCGGGATGCATCGCGAATGCAAACGTGAAATCGGGCGTGGCGATACTGACGCGGTAGTGCCCGTTGGCGTCGCGCCGAAGCGACCAGTCGCCGAGATGCACGTCGGTATCCGCTTCGCTCGCGTCGGCAAGGCCGAAGCCCGTGCGCGCCGCGCGCTGGTCGTGCTGCAGGCTGCCCACCCGCGGATCGCTCAGTGCAACATGCGCAAACAGCAACTGCGACGGCGCGAAACGACTCGGGTTCGCATCGTCAGGAAACGGCCGCGAGCGAAAGAACGTTACCTGAAAGCCCAGCGCGGGACTCGACGCGGTTTCCAGCCAGCCGGTCGCATACCACCATTCGGTCCGATAGCGCGGATGGGCGCCGTAGTCGCGCGGAAACGCGAGCGCGTGTCCGTTCACCACCTGCGGATAGTCGGGTGTGCCGGCCGATGCGCGAAAGCCGAGCGTGAGCGCCGCGGGTGCGAGCAGAAACGTGCGCCGGTGCATCGCGTCACCAGTCGTCGCGCACGGCGCGCACCGCGTCCACCGACATGGCCGCGCGAGCGCTCCACAGCGCGGTGAGCGCGGCGGCGCAGACGACCGCCGACGCAAGCGCCATCAGCCGTCCCCATGGCATATGCAGGTTCATGGTCCAGTGAAACGACTGAGGATTGACCACATGGACGAGCACTGCCGCGATCACCGACCCCAGCAGCAGACCGGACAGCACGCCAAACAGCGCGAGGAGCGCGCCTTCGAGCGCAAGCATCGCGGCAATCTGGCGGCGCGTGACGCCGATGTGTCGCAACACGCCGAACTCTCTCGCGCGCGCCAGCGCCTGCGCGCTGAAGCTCGCGCCGATGCCGAACAGGCCGATCAGCACGGCGACGGCTTCCAGCAGATAGGTAACGGCGAAGCTCCGGTCGAAGATCCTGAGGCTCACCGCGCGAATTTCGCCGGGCTCGGCGAACGTGAGCCGTGCTCCGCCGGCGAGGCGACCGCGCAGACGCGTGATCGCCTGGGCCGGCGTGACGCCCGGCGCGAGCCACAACGCCGCATCCGTCACGCGCGTGTCGTGCGTGAGCCGCCGATAGTCGCGCGCGTCGATCACCACCGCGCCGAACTGGCGAGCATAGTCGCGCCATACGCCGGCCACCGTGAACGTGACGCGAAGGCCTGCGACCGGCAGTGCCACGGTCTGGCCCAGATGCAGGCCGTACAGATCGGTCATCGCCTCGCTGACCCACACCGGCGGTGGTTCCCCGTCGCGCGGCATGATCGTCCCGGCGACGAGCGGCAAGCGTGCGCCCGGATTGCGCGGGTCGATCGGCCGTGCAATCAGGCTGACGGGCGGCAGGCGCGGGTCGGGCGAAATCTGCGTCGAGCGCAGAAATTCGGCACGTTCAATGCCGGATGTCGCTGCGATCGCAGCCTGATCGTTCGCGGACAGGTACGCGCTGTCGCCGCCCGGCGATGCGCGCAGGTAAAGCGGCGCGGGCAGCAGCACTTGCAGCCAGTCGTCCACCGCAATGCGAAAGCTCGACACCATGATCGCCATCGCCGCCATCAGGCTGAAGCTCACGACGATGCCCGCCAGCCCGATCGCCGCGCGACCGGGCGCATGAGCGAGCTGGGCGAGGGCCAACTGCGGCAGCGCACGGTGTGGCCGCGGCAGCGCATCGAACACGGCGCGGGCGGCGATGGGCATCGCAACGATGCCGCCGAGCAGCAGCAACGCGATCGCCGCGTAGCCGAACACCGGCAATCCGCCAACCGGTGGCAACTGTGTCAACGCGAGACCTGCGCCGAGTGCGAAGAGTGCGCCCATCCCGGCTCGCGATGCATGCAGGCGCTTGAGCGGCGTTTCTTCATCGCCTGCTTTCAGCGCCAGGGCAGGCCGTGCGCGCGCGGCTTCGACAGCCGGCGCGGCGCTGCCGAGTAGCGCCGCGCACAGGCCGAGCGCGAAGAACGCCGACGCGGACCCGGGATCGAAGCGCGCCGTCGGCTGCACGCCCTCAAAAAAGCCGCCGCCGAGATCGCCGCCGGCAAATCGCAACACGGCTGCGGCAAGCGAGAAGCCGAGCGCGACGCCCAGCAGTGCGCCGAGCACGCCCTGTACGGCGCCCTCGGCGACGACGAGCCCGATCACACCGCGGCGTGTCACGCCGAGCGCGCGCAGCAATGCGAACTGCGTGCGCTGCCGCAGCACGGCGAGCGCCTGCATCGTGAAGACGAGAAACGCGCCCGTGAACAGCGCGACCAATGCCAGCACATTCAGGTTCGCGCGATACGCACGTGACAGCTGCGACGTGCGGCGCGCGTTGTCGAGCGGGGTGAGCGCGGCGACGCCGGCCGGCAGGAGCGGGGCGAGCGAGCGTTTGAACGCGGCGACGTCGACACCCGGCCTGAGCTTGATGTCGATCCTCTGCAACGTGCCGAGCCGCTGCAAACGCCACTGTGCCGCGCCGATATCCATCACGCCGACGCGCACGGCCTCGCCCGATGCCGGCAGTGAGCCGGCTACCCGCAGCACGACGGACTGAAGCCCGACCTGCACCGCGAGGCGTTCGCCCGGCCGCAGGCCGGTCCATGCGATGGCCGCCGGCGACAGAAACACGGCGTCCGGGTCCAGCAGGTCGAGCCTGCCGGCGCCTGCGTTCCCGGTTCGCCCGATCAGGTTCGGCGTGACGAAGCCCGCGCGAAACACATCGATTCCGAGCAGCTTCAACGGCGTTTCCCGGCCCGCCACCCGCGCATCCACCTCGACGACCGGGCTTGCCATCGCAATGCCCGGCAGGCGCGCGACGGCGGGGTACAGCGCTTCATCGAAGCCAGCGCGCGGGCCGCGGATTTCGACGTCGGCATTGCCCATCAGCGAATTGACTGTCGATGACAGTTCGGTGAGCGCCGCGCGGTTGATCAGATCGACCGCGTAGCCCATCGCGACGCCGGCCGCGATCGCAAGCATCGCGACGAACGCCCGCAACGGGTGGCGGCGCATCTCGCCGAAGACGAGCACGGCGCCGTACGCACCGGGTCCGGCGAATTGTCCGAATGAACGAATGGCTGACACGGCTCGCCGGGCACGCATCGGTCACGCGCTTCCGCGCTGCCGCAACTCGTGCGGCTCGAGCCCGCGCGGCGTCAGCCGGAGGACCCGGTCTGCCGTCGCGGCCGCCACCGCGGAGTGCGTGACGAGCAGCGCGGCAGCGCGGCTCTGTTGCGTCAACTCGCGCAGCAGGCGCAGGATCCGCATCGCGGTGTCGTGATCCAGGTTGCCGGTGGGTTCGTCCGCCAGCACGAGGCGCGGCCGGTGAACGAGCGCACGCGCAATCGCCACGCGCTGCAATTCACCGCCGGAGAGTTCGCGCGGCAGCGTATCGGCGCGTCCTTCGAGTCCGACCGATGCAAGCGCGAGCGCCACCTGCGCGGACGCATCCGTTGCTCGCACGCCGTTCAGCAGCAACGGCAGCGCGATGTTCTGCGCCGCGCTCAAATTCGGCAGCACGTGGAATGCCTGGAACACGAAGCCCATCTTCTGCCGGCGCAGCAACGTGGTGGCGTCGTCGTCAAGCGTCGCGAGGTCCTGCCCGTCGAACACGATCTGTCCGCTATCCGGGCGGTCGAGCCCGGCGGCGAGATTCAGCAGGGTCGATTTGCCGACGCCGGATTCACCCATGATCGCCACACACTCGCACGCGTTCAGTTCGAGGTTGATGCATCGCAGCACGCTGCGTGGCTGCGTGCCTGGATAGCTTTTCGAAACGTTCGACAGCGTCAGCATGATGTTCGAGGTGTGTCAGTCCCCGCTCGTAAAGACGGTCAGTACCCCCGTATAGCCGTACAGGTGATTCCTCGCGATCTCGCCGCCGGCGAAGAATCCCGCGAGCGGCACGTCGCCCAGCGCATCCCGCACGGTCTGCAACTCCGCATGCGGCGCGCCGAAGTGCGGGCCGCCGCGTCCCGAGCAACTGACATACAGCGCGCCCGTCATGTGCCCGGCCGTGCCGCCCTCCAGTTCGGCGCGGATTTCCGTTGCAATGCGCACCAGATCGGCCCGGGCGGCTTCGGGGTTGCGTGTGCAAAAGGCCAGATGCATGCCGGGCTCGACCCGATCCGCCACCGCCAGGATCCGATGCTCCGGATCCACGCCCACCACGTGGCGTACGAGCGTATCCGCGCCGAACTTTCCGGGCCGTGTCGGCACGTCTTCGGCGCCGCTGCTCAAGCCGGCCAGCGTGACGGACAGCACCTCCGACAACGCGTCGATCGGCAGATCCTGATCGAGTCCAAGATCGTCCAGCACGCAATCGAGTGCGGGCTTGCCATCCAGCGTGACCACCAGGTTGCGCTCGGCCCGGGTAATGGTGCGCACGGGCCCGATGGGCTGGCATCCCTGCGTGACGCGTGAGATCAGGCCGACCCCGGGGCCGAACAGCACGCCCGACAGCCCCCCGGTGAACACGCCGTCCGCAATGTGCAGCGGGCGGTTTCGCGCCGACGACAGGCCGCCGAACAGATAGCCGGTGGTCGTGCGCGCGCTCAGCTCGTGCAGCAAATCCTGCACGTCCGGCGTGCTGCTTTCAGCATGCACCAGCGCGGTATGGGGCTCGAACGCGGAGGATGCCGCAGGCAGTGGCTGCAGGCCGGAGAACAAGCGGAACGAATCCCGTGGCAGCGGCGCGACCATCAATACGAGGGCCGGTTCGTCGATGTATTCGACGCCGCTCGCGGACACGCCGACACCGGCCGTGCCGACCCACGCGACGCCCGGCAGCGCCTGCCGGAGTTCATCGAGGATGGCCTCGGACTCGGGTGCGTAATAGTCGCTCAGGTAGCACCAGCCGAGCGTGAACGGCGCGGGTTCTTCGTGCCGGGCCGCGCGCGCCGTCATTTCGGCCTGAATCTGGCGCCGGCATTCGGCAAGGGCCACGCGCCAATCGGCGTGCGCGGCGTGAGCTTGGACAAACGAGGCGTGGGACATGGCGGCAACCTGTCGAAGTCGGCAATGTATTGGACTCTCGACTGGCCCGACATGTTCGGGCGGTCGTGCGTTACTTCGCCGCGAGCGCCTGCTGCAGGAGCATGCGCGTTGGCGCCCGCAAACGAAGCATTGCCGATATGAATATGACGGCGCCGGGGCTATGCGTTGTCGCCGGGCGCATCCGGCGCGCCGCCCTGGCGCGCGGCCTCGTCGCTGAGCTTCTTGTCGAGGATCGTCGCGACGCGGCCGCCGAGATAGGCGCTCGCCGCGGCCTCGAGCGCGCGGTTCGTCTCGCCTTCGACGAACACGGCCGCGAGCGGACGCAGGCGCCAGATCGCGTCGACCAGCGCGGGCACGTCGGTCGGCGGCGGCAGCGCGCCTTCGTCGTAGCGGTCGAGCCGCTTTACGACGAGGTCGACGAGCAGCCGCGCGATCGCGTCGAAGTGCGGGCGCGCGACGCTGATCGTGTCAAGCAGTTCGCGCACCGGGATGCCTTCCTTCGTCATCGCGGCCGCCGCTTCGAGCAGCGCGGGGCTCTTCGCGACGAACGACAGGCCGCGCCGCTCGAGCAGGCCGAGGTCGGTCACGCGCGACAGTTGCGCGGGCGTCTGCGGGCCGAACATTTGCGCGAGCGCGGCGATCGAATAGGTTTTCGGCAATTCATGCGACCAGCGGCCGCCGATCGCGTTCTCGAGGCCGAGGATCGAGCGCAGGTCGTGGCCTTCGTCGATCGCCTTGATCAGGTCCTGGATGTTCGACAGCGTGTAGCCGCGCGCGAGCAGGTGGTTGATCAGCTTCAGGCGCGCGACGTGCGTGTCGTCGTAGATGCCGACGCGGCCGCGCTTCTCGGGCGGCGCGAGCAGCCCGCGGTCCTGGTACGCGCGGACGTTGCGCACGGTCGTGTCGGACACGCGCGCGAGTTCGTCGACCGTGTACTCGTTGCGGGCGGCGTCCGCAACGACCTCGTCGGGGGTGGGGTGAGTCGGTTTTGGCATGCGGCCATTCTAGCGCGACGCGGCGGGCTCCGGCGATGCGCCGGCCGGCGGCTGCTCGTGCGCGCCGTCGCCGAGCGGCCGCGCGGACCGCATCGGCGATCGCGTCCGCGACGACCTGCACGCGTGGCGAACGTCGCGCGGCCACGTTTCAAACATCGGCCGCGCCGGCCGGATCGTCGTCTCTCCCGCAAGCCCGGCGGTTTGGAAGGGCCGGACAATATCCGCGCCGAA
>NZ_JAAGPL010000209.1:0-14220 GCF_017104785.1 Burkholderia sp. Ac-20353
TGCAAGCGCACGGTCGCGTGGTGGCGCTCGGCGATCGGGCGCGGTGCGCGGCATGCGGGCGGCGCGACGGCGCTTACTTGCGCAACTCGACGACGAAGTCGTAGTAGTCGTTCCGGCAATAGGTGTCGGTCAGCTCGATCGCGCGCTGGTCGGCCGTGTAGCCGATCCGGGTGATCAGCAGCAGTGCGTCGTGCGGTGCGATGCCCATTTGCCGCGCGATCTCGTCAGTCGCGTTGACCGCGCGGAAATGCTGCAGCGCGCGCACGATCGGCGTGCCGCGCGCTTCGAGGTAGCTGTACAGCGAATCGCCGACTGCCTGCGGATCGGGAATCAAGGTCGCAGGGAATGTCGAGTTCTCGACGGCCATCACGATGCCGTCCGCGAGGCGCAGGCGTTTCAATCGTGTAACCGACGCCGTCGGCGACAGGCCGAGCTGGATGACTTCGTCGCGATTCGCGGGCTGGATTTCGCGCGCGAGCCATTGCGAGCTCGGCTTGAACCCGAGGCGTTCGACCATCTCGCTGAAGCTCGACAGGCGCGACAGCGGATCCTCGTAGCGCGGCTGGATGAAATTGCCCGCGCCTTGCGTGCGCCGGATCATCCCTTGCTCGACGAGGAGCGCAATCGCCTTGCGCGCGGTGATGCGCGACACGCCGAGTGCTTCCGACAGCACGCGCTCGGACGGCAACGCTTCGCCGGCCGTCCAGCGGTTGTCGTGAATCGCTTCGCCGAGCTTGCGGGCGAGCTGCAGATAGAGCGGGGTGTCGTTGTCCGGGTCGGGGCGCAGGTCCTGCCAGCGGTCGTCCGTCGTTGCCTTCATGGAATGGTTGTCGATCAGGTTGCGGCCATTCTAAGTCATCATGCGGCGCCGTTATAGCCGGTTTTTGCCGTGCAACAGTCGGTCGCGGCGCCGAATGGCTACACTGATGCGTCGTATTCGATGCCATTGCCGCCGTGCGCGGCCACGTTTTTCGCAGCGAGGAACGCATGACAGACACGATCGCCACGGTCGTCCTGCCTGACGGCGAGACGATCCCGAAGCTCGGGCAGGGGACCTGGGAGATGGGCGAGCATCCGTCCCGCCGCGCGGACGAGATCGCCGCGCTGCGCGAGGGCGTCGCGCTCGGGATGACGCTGATCGATACCGCGGAGATGTACGGCGAAGGTGCGACCGAGGACCTCGTCGGCGAGGCGCTCGCCGGTTTGCGCGACGACGTGTTCCTGGTCAGCAAGGTGTACCCGCATCATGCGGGCCGCCGGGGTGTCGTGGCGGCATGCGACGCGAGCCTCAAGCGCCTGCGCACCGATCGTCTGGATCTCTATCTGTTGCACTGGCGCGGCTCGGTGCCGCTCGCGGAGATGGTCGAAGGGTTCGAGGCGCTACGTCGCGCGGGCAAGATCCGCCACTGGGGCGTGAGCAATTTCGACACGGCCGACATGGAAGAACTCGTCGACGAAGCGGGCGGCGCCGCGTGCGCGACCAACCAGATTCTCTACAACATCGCGCGGCGCGGTGCGGCGTTCGACCTGCTGCCGTGGCTTGCCGCGCGCCGGATGCCGGCGATGGCCTATAGCCCGGTCGATCACGCACGCCTGCCGAAACATTCGCCGCTCGACGAGATCGCACGGTTGCGCGGCGTATCGGTGATGCGCGTCGCGCTCGCGTGGGTGCTCGCGCAGCCGGGCGTGTTTGCGATCCCGAAGGCGGCGCGGATCGAGCACGTGCGCGACAACCGCGCCGCGCTCGATCTCGTGTTGAGCGATGACGAGCGCGCGCAGCTTGACGCGTATTTCCGTCCGCCACGCAGCAAACGCGCGCTCGAAATGCTCTGACCTTTGCAGCGCCGGGCGGCGCTGCGCGGGTCAGTGGCCGTTCCCGTTCCCGTTCCCGTTCCCGTTGCCATGGCCACCGCCGTTGCCATGGCCGCCGTTGCTGCCGCCATTGCCGTTGCCGTTGCCAACGCCGTTCGCGCCACCGTTGCCGGCGCCACCACTGCCGTTGCCATTGCCGTTGCCGCCACCGTTGCCATGGCCGCCGTTGCCGCGGCCGCCATTGCTGCCACCGTTGCCGTTGCCATTGCCGACGCCGTTGGCACCGCCGTTTCCGGCACCGCCACTACCGTTGCCATTGCCGTTACCGCCGCCGTTGCCGTGGCCGCCGTTGCCATTGCCACCGCCGTTGGCACCACCGTTTCCAGCACCGCCGCCGCCGTTACCATTACCGTTGCCGCCGCCATTGCCGTGGCCACCGTTGCCATTGCCGACGCCGTTGGCACCGCCGTTTCCAGCACCGCCGCTGCCTGTGCCATTACCGTTACCGCCGCCGTTGCCGTGGCCACCGTTGCCATGGCCGTTGCCGCCGCCGTTACCGTCGCCACTGCCGCCGCCATTGCCGTGGCCGCCGTTACCGCCGCCGTCGCCACTGCCGCCGCCATTGCCGTGGCCGCCGCTACCGCCGCCGTCGCCACTGCCGCCGCCATTGCCGTGGCCGCCGTTACCGCCGCCGTCGCCACTGCCGCCGCCATTGCCGTGGCCACCGTTACCGCCGCCGTCGCCACTGCCGCCACCACCTCCGTTGCCGTGACCACCGCCGCTGCTGTGACCACCGCCGTCACCGTCACCGCCGCCGTCACCGCCTCCGTGGCCTCCATGTCCGCCATGGCCTCCGCAGCCACAGTCGCCGCCACCCGAAGTACCGCCACCCGAAGTGCCGCCACCGGAAGTGCCGCCACCGGAAGTGCCGCCACCGGAAGTACCGCCACCGGAGGTGCCGCCACCGGAGGTGCCGCCGCCCGAAGTGCCGCCGCCCGAAGTGCCGCCACCGGAAGTGCCGCCACCGGAAGTGCCGCCACCGGAAGTGCCGCCACCGGAAGTGCCGCCACCGGAAGTGCCGCCACCGGAAGTGCCGCCACCCGAAGTGCCGCCACCCGAAGTGCCGCCACCCGAAGTGCCGCCACCCGAAGTGCCGCCACCCGAAGTGCCGCCACCCGAAGTACCGCCACCCGAAGTACCGCCACCCGAAGTACCGCCACCCGACGTTCCACCACCAGATCCACCGTTGCCCGATGCGTTACCCGCGGAGTTACCGCCCCGGCCATTGCCGCTCGTGCCGCCGGAAGTCGAACCTGTCGTCCCGCCGACCGCGGTGCCGGCGGGCCCGACGGTGCCATTCCCGTTGTTCCCGTTGCTGCTGCTTCCGCTGCCGCTGCCCGGGTTGCCGCCACTTCCGATTCCGCTCCCGCCGTTGCCGCCCACGCCGCCGGCAAGATGAGAGCCGGGTCCGCACGCCATCGAATCGGCCGAACACGGCGACGCCAGTTCGGCGAGCAACTGCGTGACGTCCGTATTGGCGGACGCATCGGGCATCGCATCAGGCATCGCATCAGTCATCGCGTTCTGCGCGACCTGCAACGGCGCGGCGATCGGCGCCATGCTGCGCGACTGCCCGTCGGCGAGCGTGGTGGGCGTAGTCTCTTGCGCGAGCGCATATGACCCGCAGCAGCACGCGAACGCGGCTGCTGCCAGCAAGGTCGCGCGATAGCATCGTCCCGCCGCGCGGAACGGCTTTTTCGTCTTGTGCATCTTTGGCCTCCCAAAGCGCGCGCAGACCCCGTCGCCGCGCGGCTATTCGCGTGTGGTGCCCAGGGGCCAGAAGATGCGTTGTCGTTTCGGCGGCCGATTCCGTCAGGGCTGGCGCATGACCAGCCGCAAACGTCGATCGGCACGCGGGCCCGCCGTGCGAACCCTGCTCTGCGAGATCCGTGCCATCGGCCGCTGACGCCCACCGCGCAAGGCGTGAGCATTGCGCGCGAGCGATGCCGAAACGTGGGTGCAGGCTTTTTGTTTCTGAACTGAAACGTCAGAAGGAAGATCAGCGGGCCGGCGCGTCGGCCGCACGCTGCCAGCGGTGGAACAGGATCGATGCGATCCAGCAGGTCAGGAACAGCGCGACGATCCCGTAACCGATCGCGCCGAACCGCTCGCCGACCGCATCGAGTGCATCGCGCACGGGCCCGGTCAGCGCAACCCTGTCGGCGAGCAGCCCGGCTGCTTCGATGCCGCCGATCGCAAGCGCGACGGCCGCAGACACGAACGTGATGCTCGCGTTGTAAAGAAGCTTGCGCTGCGGATCGTCCATCGCCCAGCCGTATGCGTGGATCATCAGCACGTTGTCCGTCGAGTCGATCAACGTCATGCCGGCCATGAAAAGCGCGGGAAACAACAGGATCGCGTAAAGCGGCAGGCCCTGGCTCGCCTGCGCAGCGGCGATCGCGAGCAGGCCGATTTCGGTTGCGGTATCGAAACCGAGCCCGAACAGCACGCCGACCGGATACATGTGCCAGCTTTTCGACACGAACCGGAACAGCGGACGCAGCAGGCGTGCGACGAAGCCGGCCGGCCGGTGCGTGTGCACGGCGTCGGCCCCGTCCGGCGCGCGCCGGCGGTAGCGTCGCCATACGTCGCGCAGGATCGCGAGGTTCACGCCGGCGAGCACGAGCAGGAAGGTCGCGGACACGGCCGAGCCGAGCGTGCCGCCGATGTCGCGAAACGCGTCGAAGCGCGCGCGCAGCGCGAACGCGGTCAGCGCGACGCCGAGCGTCGCGGCGACGACGATCGTCGAATGGCCGAGCGAGAAGAACAGGCCGACGGTCAGCGGACGCTGTCCGTGCTGCATCAGCTTGCGGGTTGCGACGTCGATTGCGGCGATGTGATCGGCATCGACCGCATGGCGCAAGCCGAGTCCATACGCGATCGCCGCCGTGCCGAGCAGGAGCGGCCGATCGCGCAGCGCTACGAGCGCCCACAGCCAGACGGCGGCGTTGGCGGCGAGCAGTCCCGCATAGAGCATCAGCAGGCGGCGCAGGGCAGGGCGGAGCGGCATCGGCGTGGATTCGTCTGATGGTATGCCGCGCATTGTGTCACGGGCAAAAATGCGCGGTCGGCCGGTTCACGGATCGGTGTGAAGAACAAAAAAAGCCCGTCCGCGAACGGACGGGCTTCGGGTGCGGCCTTGGCCGGCGTTACCGCGTGTCGGTGCGCTTCGCGTTGATCACCGCCTCCGACACGTTCGTCGGCGTCTCCGCGTAGTGCTTGAACTCCATCGTGTACGTGGCGCGACCCTGGGTCGCCGAACGCAGCGACGTCGAGTAGCCGAACATCTCCGCGAGCGGCACTTCGGCGCGCACGAGCTTGCCGCCGCCGCCCGCGATGTCCTCCATCCCCTGCACGATGCCGCGCCGGCTCGACAGGTCGCCCATCACGTTGCCCATGAAGTCCTCGGGCGTCTCGACCTCGACCGCCATCATCGGCTCGAGCAGCACCGGCTTCGCGCGGCGCATCGCTTCCTTGAACGCCATCGAGCCGGCCATCCGGAACGCGTTTTCGTTCGAGTCGACGTCGTGGTACGAGCCGAACGTCAGGTGCACCTTCACGTCGACGACCGGATAGCCCGCGAGCACGCCGCTCTTCAGTGTTTCCTCGATGCCCTTGTTGACCGCCGGGATGAATTCGCGCGGAATCACGCCACCCTTGATCTCGTCGAGGAATTCATAGCCCTTGCCGGGGTTCGGCTCGAGCTTGATCACCGCGTGGCCGTACTGGCCGCGGCCGCCCGACTGCTTGACGAACTTGCCCTCGACGTCGTCGGCCACCGTGCGCACCGTCTCGCGATACGCGACCTGCGGCTTGCCGACTGTCGCCTCGACGCCGAACTCGCGCTTCATCCGGTCGACGATGATCTCGAGGTGCAGTTCACCCATCCCGGAGATGATCGTCTGGCCCGATTCCTCGTCGGTCTGCACGCGGAACGACGGGTCTTCCTGCGCGAGACGGTTCAGCGCGAGGCCCATCTTTTCCTGGTCGGCCTTGGTCTTCGGCTCGACCGCCTGCGAGATCACCGGCTCCGGGAATTCCATCTTCTCGAGGATGATCGGCTTCACTGGATCGCACAGCGTGTCGCCCGTCGTCGCTTCCTTCAGGCCGACCGCGGCTGCGATGTCGCCCGCGCGCACCTCCTTGATTTCCTTGCGCTCGTTCGCATGCATCTGCAGGATCCGGCCGAGGCGTTCCTTCTTGTCCTTGGTCGGGTTCAGCACCGTGTCGCCCGAGTTGACGACGCCCGAATACACGCGGAAGAAGATCAGCTGGCCGACGAACGGGTCCGTCATGATCTTGAACGCGAGCGCCGAGAACGGCTCGTCGTCGCTCGGATGACGCTCCGCTTCCTTGTCGTCGAGGGTGTGGCCGAGGATCGCGGGCACGTCGACGGGCGACGGCAGATAGTCGATCACCGCGTCGAGCATCGCCTGCACGCCCTTGTTCTTGAACGCGCTGCCGCACAGCATCGGCACGATCTCGTTCGCGATCGTGCGCTTGCGCAGCGCGGCCTTGATCTCTTCCTCGGTCAGCGAGTTGTGGTCGGTCAGGTATTTCTCGAGCAACTCCTCGCTGGCCTCGGCCGCAGCCTCGACCATCTTCTCGCGCCATTCGTGCGCGAGTTCGACGAGGTTCGCCGGGATGTCCTCGTACGCGAACTTCACACCCTGGCTCTCGTCGTCCCACACGATCGCCTTCATCTTCACGAGATCGACGACGCCCTGGAAATGGTCTTCCGCGCCGACCGGAATCTGGATCGGCACGGCGATGCCCTTCAGGCGCTCGCCAATCTGCCGCTGCACGCGGAAGAAATCGGCGCCGACGCGGTCCATCTTGTTGACGAACGCGATGCGCGGCACCTTGTACTTGTTCGCCTGGCGCCACACGGTTTCCGACTGCGGCTGCACGCCGCCGACCGAATCGTAGACCATGCACGCGCCGTCGAGCACGCGCATCGAACGCTCGACCTCGATCGTGAAATCGACGTGCCCGGGGGTGTCGATGATGTTGATCCGGTGTTCCGGATAATTGCCGGCCATGCCCTTCCAGAAGGCCGTGGTCGCGGCCGACGTGATCGTGATGCCGCGTTCCTGCTCCTGCTCCATCCAGTCCATCGTGGCCGCGCCGTCGTGCACTTCGCCGATCTTGTGGCTCACGCCGGTATAGAACAGGATGCGTTCGGTAGTCGTGGTTTTGCCGGCATCGATGTGAGCGCTGATCCCGATATTGCGATAGCGCTCGATGGGGGTTTTGCGGGGCACGTGAACCTCCAGTGGTTCGGGTCGTAAGCCGGCCGGCGGCGCCGGACCGGGGAAATCAGTTGAGATTTAAAGGATAGCGCTTGCGTGTGGCTTTTGCAGATGCGGGCCGCGCGCCCGGAATCAAGACGGGCGGCGGGCGAAAAAAAGCCGGCACGCGCAGGGCGGCCGGCCGGTGGACACGCGCGGCGTCGCGCCGCGGCAGGTGCCGTCACTGCGGTTGCGGCAGCCCGTCGAGCTTCATGCCGGGCTTGATGCCCTTCGCGGCGAACCAGCCCTTGCTCATTTCGAGTGCATACACGCCGTTGTTGCGCGGGCAGTGGTTGTCGGTCGTCTCGGCCTTCATCTCGTCGATGTCGGTGATCGTGCCGTCCGCGCGGATGAACGCGATCGACAGCGGGATCAGCGTGTTCTTCATCCAGAAGCAATGCACGGCGTTCTCGTTGAACACGAACAGCATCCCTTCGTTCGGCGCGAGCTGCGAGCGGAACATCAGCCCCTGTTCGCGATCGGCGTCGTTGGCCGCGACGGCCGCATCGATCACGTACATGCCGGCGCGCAGCTTGACGCGCGGGAACTCGCTCGGCTGCTTGGCACCGGGCGGCATCTGCGCGACGGCGGATTGCATGCCGAGCGCGGCAACGGCGAGCGCGGCAGGGAACACGGCGGCGCGCGCAAGGCGGCCGAGCGACGAGCGCAGGGAGAATCGCACAGCAGGGCTCCTTTCGGAAAATCGAGACCCGCATGTTACGCGATGCGTATACGCGTATTGGCGGGCACAAAAAAGAAAAAGGCAGATCGCCTTGCGGTGACCTGCCTTTCAACGCCGTAAGAACGGCAACAACGTGTTCTTGACTGCGTTATTTTTACAGCTTGCTTACTTAGTTCGAAGCAGCTGCCGGTGCTTCGGCTTCGCTAGCTGCCTTCTTCGCTGCGTGGTGCTTCTTAGCAGCGTGGTGCTTCTTGTGCGTTGCCTTCTTAGCCGGTGCCGAAGCAGCTTCTGCCGGAGCAGCAGCGGCCGGAGCAGCTGCCGGTGCCGAAGCTTGTGCGAAAGCTGCCGTTGCGAAGAGACCAGCGACCAGAGCGGCGATCAGTTTGTTCATGTTGTGTTCCTCAGCTTTAGTTAATTAACCAAATGACCCGGCATAGGAGTCATGACGTCTAACGGTGCCATCCACCTTTCGGTTGACAGACGCTTTGAGAAATTTCTCTTTGCGCTGCGGGCGCCGAATCGTATTCGAAAAAAACGTCGCTTTCGTGACGCAAACGCGGTTCGGCTGCCAATGCCGGATAGCTCTGGTTGGCATCTGCGTGGTTTAACGCGCGATCTTCGCAGGCGGTTGACGAAAAAATTCGCGCATCGAAGAAATGTCATTCGATGCGCGCGAAACCGTCCCAGGGTGCACGCGGCGGCAGTGCGATTGTTTCTCCTGGAGCAATGCCGAGCGCGAATATATCCAGCGAGCCGATGCCGACGCGCACGAGACGCAAGGTCGGAAAGCCGACCGCAGCCGTCATCCGGCGCACCTGGCGGTTCTTGCCTTCGGTGATCGCGAGCTCGATCCACGTGGTCGGAATCGCCGCACGGAAGCGGATCGGCGGGTTGCGCGGCCACAGCGCGGCGGGCGGCTCGATGAATTCGGCGCGGCACGGGCGCGTCACATAGTCGCCGAGATCGACGCCGCGCGCGAGCGCCTTCAGGTCGGCCGGGCCCGGTGCGCCGTCGACCTGCGCCCAGTAGCGCTTGACGAGCTTGTGGCGGGGTTCGGCGATGCGGGCCTGCAGCGCGCCATCGTCGGTGAGCAGCAGCAGCCCCTCGCTGTCCGCGTCGAGCCGGCCGGCGGCGTAGACGCCGGGCGTTTTTACCCAGTCGCCGAGCGACGGCCGCGTCTCGTGCGCGGAAAACTGGCAAATCGTGCCGAACGGCTTGTTGAGGGCGATCAGGGTCATGGCGGAACGCGCCCGGCACACCAGAGGGGCGGCGCGGGCAGTCTATGGCAAATGGCGGAATCTTAATGCATAATACGGAACGCCAAGTCCTCTGTCTTATATAAGACATAAGGGGGGATTTGATACGCAGCGCCGCGCTTCGCGCCGCCGTGCCCGATAGGGGCGCTAGAATAGCGGCTCACTGCAGCAGTCACGGGAGCGACCATGCCGCACTCCCGTCACGCGCAGCTTTCGACCAGCCTTACCTGCTCAGCCACGTCACTGGAGTCGACCATGCCGTATCAGCACATCAAGGTTCCGGAGGGCGGTGACAAGATCACCGTCAACAAGGATTACACGCTCAACGTTTCCGAGCAGCCGATCATTCCCTATATCGAAGGCGACGGTACGGGCTTCGATATCACCCCGGTCATGATCAAGGTTGTCGATGCGGCGGTCGAACGGGCGTACAAGGGCAAGCGCAAGATCCACTGGATGGAGATCTACGCGGGCGAGAAGGCGACGAAAGTCTACGGCCCGGACGTGTGGCTGCCGGACGAGACGCTGCAGGTGCTGAAGGAATACGTGGTGTCGATCAAGGGGCCGCTGACGACCCCGGTCGGCGGCGGCATCCGCTCGCTGAACGTCGCGCTGCGCCAGGAGCTCGACCTGTACGTGTGCCTGCGCCCGGTCCAGTACTTCAAGGGCGTGCCGTCGCCGGTGCGCGAGCCGCACAAGATCGACATGGTGATCTTCCGCGAGAACTCGGAAGACATCTACGCGGGCATCGAGTGGGCGGCCGAGTCGGAGCAGGCGAAGAAGGTCATCAAGTTCCTGCAGGAAGAGATGGGCGTGAAGAAGATCCGCTTCCCGGAAACCTCGGGGATCGGCGTCAAGCCCGTGTCGACGGAAGGCACCGAGCGTCTCGTGCGCAAGGCGATCCAGTACGCGATCGACAACGACCGCAAGTCGGTCACGCTGGTGCACAAGGGCAACATCATGAAGTTCACGGAAGGCCTGTTCCGTGACGCCGGCTACGCGCTCGCGCAGAAGGAGTTCGGCGGCGAGCTGATCGACGGCGGCCCGTGGATGCGCGTGAAGAACCCGAAGACGGGCGCCGAGATCGTGATCAAGGATTCGATCGCCGACGCGTTCCTGCAGCAGATCCTGCTGCGCCCGGCCGAATACGACGTGATCGCGACGCTGAACCTGAACGGCGACTACATCTCCGACGCGCTCGCCGCGCAGGTCGGCGGCATCGGCATCGCACCGGGCGCGAACCTGTCGGATTCGGTCGCGATGTTCGAGGCGACGCACGGCACCGCGCCGAAGTACGCGGGCAAGGATTACGTGAACCCGGGTTCCGAGATCCTGTCGGCCGAAATGATGCTGCGCCACCTCGGCTGGACCGAAGCGGCGGACGTGATCATCGCCGCGATGGAAAAGTCGATCCAGCAGAAGCGCGTCACGTACGACTTCGCGCGCCTGATGGAAGGCGCGACGCAGGTGTCGTGCTCGGGCTTCGGCGAAGTGCTGATCGAGAACATGTAAGTCCCTCCGGGGTGGGCCGGCGCGTGGCCGGCCGCCCCGGTGCCTGCTGCCGGCGCCGGGGTGTTTCGCCGAAGTGTTTTGTAAATGGCAGGTTTGGCAGGGCGGTCCGGTGCCGGCAAACACGACGCCGCATCGCGGCCCGCGTGCCCTGCAAGGTAGAACATGACGGCCCAGGCAACACCCGCGCCCGGCTAGGCGCGCGCTTCCCTCCGCGACCGACCCGGTCGCCCTCCCGCCGGTTACCCCCGGCGATCTTCAGTCCCACAATCACGTAGCAACGCATCGACCATGTCCACTTCGCCCAAGATCATCTACACCCTCACCGACGAAGCGCCGGCGCTCGCGACCTACTCGCTGCTGCCGATCGTCAAGGCCTTCACGCGTTCGTCCGGCGTCGCCGTCGAAACGCGCGACATCTCGCTCGCCGGCCGCATCATCGCCGCGTTCGCGGACGTCCTGCCGTCCGAGCAGAAGGGTTCGGACGATCTGGCCGAACTGGGCCAGCTCACGCTGAAGCCGGAAGCGAACATCATCAAGCTGCCGAACATCAGCGCATCGGTGCCGCAGCTGAAGGCCGCGATTGCCGAACTGCAGGCACAGGGCTACAAGCTGCCGGCCTATCCGGAAGAGCCGTCGACCGACGAAGAGAAGGCCATCAAGGCCCGTTACGACAAGATCAAGGGCAGCGCGGTGAACCCGGTGCTGCGCGAAGGTAACTCGGACCGCCGCGCGCCGCTGTCGGTCAAGAACTACGCGCGCAAGCATCCGCACAAGATGGGCGCGTGGAAGGCCGACTCGAAGGCGCACGTCGCGCACATGAGCGAAGGCGACTTCTACGGCAGCGAGAAGTCGGCGCTGATCGCCGAGCCCGGCAGCGTGAAGATCGCGCTGACGAAGGCCGACGGCACGACGCAGGTGCTGAAGGAAAAGACGGCCGTCAAGGCCGGCGAGATCATCGATTCGTCGGTGATGAGCAAGAAGGCGCTGCGCAGCTTCCTCGAAGCGCAGATCGCCGACGCGAAGGCGCAGGGCGTGCTGTTCTCGGTGCACCTGAAGGCGACGATGATGAAGGTCTCGGACCCGATCCTGTTCGGCCACGCGGTGTCGGTGTACTACCAGGACGCGCTCGCGAAGCACGCGGACGTGCTCGCGCAGGCCGGCTTCAACCCGAACAACGGCATCGGCGACCTGTACGCGCGTCTGAAGGAGCTGCCGGCCGACACGCGTGAAGCGATCGAAGCCGACATCAAGGCCGTGTACGCAGTGCGTCCGCGCGTTGCGATGGTCAACTCCGACAAGGGCATCACGAACCTGCACGTGCCGAGCGACGTGATCGTCGATGCGTCGATGCCGGCGATGATCCGCGAGTCGGGCTGCATGTGGGGCCCGGACGGTGAACTGTACGACGCGAAGGCCGTGATTCCGGACCGCTGCTACGCGGGCGTCTACCAGGCCGTCATCGAAGCTTGCAAGCAGCACGGCGCGTTCGATCCGGTCACGATGGGCAGCGTGCCGAACGTCGGCCTGATGGCGCAGGCGGCGGAAGAATACGGTTCGCATGACAAGACGTTCGAGATCGCGGCGGACGGCGTCGTGCGCGTGACCGATGAAGCGGGCAACGTGCTGCTCGAGCACGCGGTCGAAGCGGGCGACATCTGGCGCATGTGCCAGGCCAAGGATGCGCCGATCCAGGACTGGGTGAAGCTCGCGGTGAACCGCGCACGCGCGACCGGCGCGCCGGCCGTGTTCTGGCTCGATCCGGCGCGCGCACACGACGCGCAGGTCATCGCGAAGGTCGAGCGCTACCTGAAGGATCACGACACGAACGGCCTCGACATCCGCGTGATGACGCCGGTCGACGCGACCCGCTTCTCGCTCGAGCGCATCCGCGCGGGCCAGGACACGATCTCGGTGACGGGCAACGTGCTGCGCGACTACCTGACCGACCTGTTCCCGATCATGGAACTCGGCACCAGCGCGAAGATGCTGTCGATCGTGCCGCTGATGGCAGGTGGCGGCATGTTCGAAACGGGCGCAGGCGGTTCCGCGCCGAAGCACGTGCAGCAGTTCGTCGAAGAGGGTTTCCTGCGCTGGGATTCGCTCGGCGAATTCCTCGCGCTTGCTGCATCGCTCGAGCACCTCGGTCACGCGTACCAGAACCCGAAGGCGCTCGTGCTCGCGAAGACGCTCGACCAGGCCACCGGCAAGTTCCTCGACGAGAACAAGTCGCCGGCGCGCAAGGTCGGCGGCCTCGACAACCGCGGCAGCCACTTCTACCTGTGCCTGTACTGGGCGCAGGCGCTTGCCGAGCAGACCGAAGACGCCGCGCTGCAGGCGCAGTTCGGTGGCGTCGCGAAGGCGCTCGCCGACAACGAGGCACGCATCCTCGATGAGCTGTCGGCCGCGCAGGGCAAGCCGATGAACATCGGCGGCTACTATCGCCCGAGCGTTGACCTGACGAGCCAGGCGATGCGTCCGAGCGCGACGCTGAACGGCATCGTCGACGCCGTCGCGTAATATCGCAGGCGGCAGGCGGCACGATCGCACGAAACGGTACGATCGCAGAGTGAGCGACAGGACGGCCTCTCGGCCCGGCTGTCGGTTGAAAGAAAAACGCCCCGGACGCCCGGGGCGTTTTTCGTTGCGGGGCGGCTCAGACGTGGACGATTTCCCATTCCGCGATTTCGTGCGGAACTTCGAGGGTCGCCGTGTCCAGGTCGGACAGTTGCTCGCAATCGCCGCGGGAGATGTGGTCGGCCGCGAGCTCGGGGCACGAGAACGCGCCGAGCAGGGCGTTACCGAACGTCGCTTCCCAGCCGCCATTGCCCGGCAGGATGTAGAACGACCCGAGCGCTGAACCAAAGCGAAATCCCTTCATTTCCGTTCTCCCTTTCTGATCACACGCGTTTCAATTCCGTGGCGCCTGCTGCCGATTCGGCAGACTCCGGCTCGACTGGCTGTTGCGTCGGGTTCGTCGGTGGTCCGTGTCGAACGTCGCTGCGTACCGCCAGTGCATGTGACAAAGTCTACGTCCGTGCCCCTTTCCGATGGTGCGCGTAGAAGCGCGACTCGAAACAAAAATTTATGTTTATAAACAATGGATTATGATTGTCGTTGCGCATTGCGGAACGTATTTTGGCATCGCGAAACAGAAAATTTGTGCCGTGCACCACGAATTTTTATAACGCAGAGACTTATTCCGCATCGTGAAATTTTTCGGGTTCTGCCGACAATGCGCGGTGGTCACGGCAAATCGCGCCGGTGAACGGGGGGGACGGAGGTCCGGCGATTGCAGGGCTGCGGCGTTTCGCCGCTCGACCGGCGCTGCCGATTCTCGATCTGGACGGCCAGTTATGATGACGCGGGTAGCGGAACCGCATGGCGGTCGCGTCGCACCAGCGAACGTAAAAAACGAACGTAAAGAACGAGGACCGATTGATGATACGTAGAGCATTCCTGTCGCGCGCGGTCGGCGTCGCCGTCGCGTCGCTGTTCGCGCGCGGCGCGTGGGCGCAGCACGCGGGCCATGCGGGCATGGCAGACATGGACTCGATGGACGACATGCCTGGCATGTCCGGCATGTCGTCGCACGGCCAGCATGCGAAGG
>NZ_JAAGPL010000210.1:0-243 GCF_017104785.1 Burkholderia sp. Ac-20353
TGGTGGGAGGTCGTAATGTGCTGTACTGACAAAAATGTGAAATCGAACGTGAAAGTAATCAAAAGGATAACGAGACGACAGAAAACGGTCACTGTAATGATTCGAGCTGGTACAACAGAATGGTGTTCACATGTATGTGGAGAGGAGTTAAAGGCACGGCAAGCACGTGCTCAGCGAAATACAGAGAGATCTTAGTATTGAAGACAGAGAAGATCTATTTTTTTTTTTTTTTTAATGATCCGA
>NZ_JAAGPL010000211.1:0-14082 GCF_017104785.1 Burkholderia sp. Ac-20353
TGCCAGAAATCGCGGGCCAGATCGGAGATCCGGCCCGAGAACTGGCTCTTGACCCAATCCAGCTTGAAGCGGTTCGGCGCGGCGATGGACAGCGTGTTCGCCGTCGCATCGAAGGCCACCGGGGCCAAGGGTTTGATCCACGTCACGTACTGCTGGGGCGTCAGCTCGCGCTCCAGCAGTGCGGAACAGTGTTGCCAGAAATCGTTCATCAATTCACTGTCGTTTTTTGCGTGCACGACGGCTCGCCGTCGCCCTTGTCGCGGTTGCGCAACAAGGCCCGAAGCGGTCGTACGAGCGTGCTTCGGACGCCTGCGTCACAGTAGCGGGAGGCAGGCGAGCGCCGAAGCGGCGTGCGGGATTCTTGGAGATAAGGCGAGATTCTACCCGCAAAAGTGGCCACAGCGGGAGTTATCCACAGGGCCTTGCTGTGGGTCGCGGGGCCGGATCGCGGCGTACCGGCGCGCCGCGATAGCTTCTAAACTGTTGACCGTCAAGAGAAAAACGGTTTAAATAGCGGGTTCCGCGAAAACCAATCCTGCATTTCCGGCGATTGCGTTCGCCCGAAGGCCTCTTGTGTAAGGGCACGCGGTCCCCTGAATTTCGACATTCTCGAACAAGTGAGAGCATCATGAAACGTACTTACCAACCGTCCGTGACGCGCCGCAAGCGCACCCATGGCTTCCGTGTCCGCATGAAGACGGCAGGTGGCCGCAAGGTCATCAACGCTCGCCGCGCGAAGGGCCGCAAGCGCCTCGCGATCTAACGCGGGTTGCGCGCTGTGACCGCCGTCCGCAGTGATGCGGGAGGGGCCGTCGAGCCGGGTGCGAATCCGTTGCAGACGAAAGCCGCCTTTCCCAAAGCTGCGCGACTTCTGAAAACGGATGAATTTTCATCCGTTTTTCGTTTGCGCCCGTGGCGGCGCTCCGCGCACTTCGTGATTTACGGCAAGCCGACCGGCCAGCCCGCGCGTCTGGGGCTCGTGGTCGGCAAGAAGTATGCGCCGCGCGCAGTGACGCGCAACCTCGTGAAGCGGCTCGCACGCGATGCATTTCGCCTGCGCCGGGCCGAGTTCGCCGGTTACGACCTGCTGCTGCGCCAGCACACGCGCTTCGACAAGAAAGCGCTGCCGAGCGCGGCTTCCGCCCCGCTCGCGGCGATGTGCGCGGCCGAGATCCGCGAGCTGCTCGACCGGGCAGCCCGGGAGATCGTCCGTCGCGCGTCGAAGCCCGCGTCCGAGTGACGCACCCGCCCGCCGCGGCGGCGTTCGCGCCTGCGCGGCCGGCTTTGAAGCGGCGCTGAACGGCGTCGCCCCTGGTATGCAAACGGTTCTGATCGCGTTGCTGCGTTTCTACAAGGTTGCCGTGAGTCCGCTGCTCGGCAACCGTTGCCGTTTTTATCCTTCCTGTTCGGATTACGCGCGCGAAGCAATCCAGTATCATGGCGCCGCGCGCGGCGCGTATCTCGCCGTCAGGCGCGTGTGCCGATGTCACCCGTTTTCCGCGGGCGGCATCGACCTCGTTCCGCCGCCCACCTCCGACACACGCGCTCGCGGCCAGGCCGAAGCGCGGTCCCATCGACTCTGAGACAACGCATGGATATCAAACGCACCGTCCTATGGGTGATCTTCTTCATGTCAGCTGTCATGCTTTATGACAACTGGCAGCGGTCCCATGGACGCCCGTCGATGTTCTTCCCGAACACCACGCAGTCGGCACCTGCCGTCGCGGGCGGCGCATCGGGCACCGGCGCGACCGGCACCGGAACGACAACGACCGCTGCCGGCGGCGTGCCTGCCGCTGACGGCACCGCACCCGCGACGACGGCGCCGGCCGCCCAGGCGCAGCTCGTGAAGTTCTCGACCGATGTGTATGACGGCGAGATCGACACGCGCGGCGGCACGCTCGCGAAGCTCGTGCTGAAGAAGCAGGGCGACGGCAAGCAGCCGGACCTGTACATCACGCTGTTCGACCACACGGCCGGCCACACGTATCTCGCGCGCACGGGCCTGCTCGGCGGCGACTTCCCGAACCACAACGACGTCTACACGCAGCTCAACGCGGGCACGGCGACGCTTGCGGGCGACCAGAACGCGCTGAAGCTGTCGTTCGAATCGCCGGTGAAGGGTGGCGTGAAGGTCGTGAAGACGTACACGTTCACGCGCGGCAGCTACGTGATCGGCGTCGATACGAAGATCGACAACGTCGGCACCGCGCCGGTGTCGCCGACGGTCTACATGGAACTCGTGCGTGACAACACGGCGGTCGAGACGCCGATGTTCTCGCATACGTTCCTTGGGCCGGCGGTCTACACGTCGGACAAGCACTTCCAGAAGATCACGTTCAGCGACCTCGACAAGAACAAGGCCGACTACGTGAATTCCGCCGACAACGGCTGGGTCGCGATGGTGCAGCACTACTTCGCGTCGGCATGGATTCCGCAGCAGGGCGTGAAGCGCGACATCTACGCGGAGAAGTTCGACCCGACGCTGTACCGCGTCGGCGTGAAGCAGCCGGCAGGCACGATCGCGCCGGGCCAGTCGGCCGACGTGTCGGCGCGCCTGTTCGCGGGTCCGGAAGAAGAGCGGATGCTGGAAGGCATCGCGCCGGGCCTCGAGCTCGTGAAGGACTACGGCTGGGTGACGATCATCGCGAAGCCGCTGTTCTGGCTGCTCGAGAAGATCCACGGCTTCGTCGGCAACTGGGGCTGGGCGATCGTGCTGCTGACACTGCTGATCAAGGCCGTGTTCTTCCCGCTGTCGGCCGCGAGCTACAAGTCGATGGCGCGCATGAAGGAAATCACGCCGCGCATGCAGGCGCTGCGCGAACGCTTCAAGAGCGATCCGCAGAAGATGAATGCCGCGCTGATGGAGCTGTACAAGACCGAGAAGGTCAATCCGTTCGGCGGCTGCCTGCCGGTCGTGATCCAGATCCCGGTGTTCATCTCGCTGTACTGGGTGCTGCTCGCGTCGGTCGAAATGCGCGGCGCGCCGTGGATTCTGTGGATTACCGACCTGTCGCAGCGCGATCCGTTCTTCATCCTGCCGGTGTTGATGGCCGTGTCGATGTTCTTGCAGACCCGACTGAACCCGACGCCGCCGGATCCGGTCCAGGCGAAGATGATGATGTTCATGCCGATCGCGTTCTCGGTGATGTTCTTCTTCTTCCCGGCGGGCCTCGTGCTGTACTACGTCGTGAACAACGTGCTGTCGATCGCGCAGCAGTACTACATCACGCGCAAGCTCGGCGGGGTCAAGAAGAAACCTGCCTGACGCTTGGTCGGTGTTGGGGCGGCAGTACGCCGCCCGCAAGCGCCGGTCGCGATGGTGAAAGAAAAGCCGCATGGCCTTCGGGTCATGCGGCTTTTTCGTTGGTGTGGTGGATCGTCGCGCCACCGGCGCGGCGCTCAGGGCTTCGACGAATCGCCGTAGAACTGCTCGATCAGTTCCTGCACGAGGTAGCGGTGATGCGGCGACAGCGCCTCGATCTTCGACGCGAGCTCGATTGTCTCGGGTGTCGGCGGATAGCGCTCGTCGCGCGGCAGCGGTTGCGGCGTCGAACGCGCCGAGGCATTCGGCGGCGGGCCGTAGTGCAGCCAGTGGAGATCGACGCGAAGCCAGTCCGCGAGCGTGCGCAGCTTGTCCGGCGTCGGGATCGTGCGTCCCGTCAGCCATTTGTGCGCGGTCTGCGGCGACACCGGCTGCTCGCCGTGATGGCGGAGATTGAAATGCAACGCCAGCTCCGTCGCGCCCGTGATTTTCTCGGGGCTGCGCAACAAGGCGAATTTCAGACGTTCGGTGAACGCCGCTTTTTCTTCGGGTGTCGGCATGGGGGAGATTGTGCATTTCAGCCGACACCTGTCAGACAACCAATCGAGATAAACATATCTCAATTGGATTCGTCCCGGGCTAACCCACGGATTTGTCGCGAATCGATGGGACGGTGCATCGGTCGGGCCGGGCGGACGTACATGTACGAAACTGCCTCAGCGCGCCCTGATAGATATAGGATTTATCTTATCGCGAGCGGGATAAATTCGGGCATGTCCGAATCCTGCGGGGCGCGCGGTGACGGGGGCGCGGTCACGCTACAATGCCGGCGTCCCGATGCCTGCGCGGTTGCGCGGGTGTGCCGAATGACTGCCTGATTCTTCCGATTGCCATGCTTGCTACCGATTCCGATCCGATCGTCGCCATTGCCACCGCTGCCGGCCGGGGCGGGATCGGCGTCGTCCGTGTGTCGTTCGGGCGGGGCGGCGAGGCGGCGGCGCTGCCGCTGATCGACGCGCTGTGCGGGCAGCGGCTTGCGCCGCGGCATGCGAGCTACGTGCCGTTCGTCGACGAACATGGCGCGCCGCTCGATCGCGGCATCGCGCTGTATTTCCCGGCGCCGCATTCGTATACGGGCGAGCATGTGCTCGAACTGCAGGGCCACGGCGGGCCGATCGTGATGCAGCTGCTGCTGCAGCGCTGCCTCGATGCGGGGCGCGGCTTCGGGCTGCGGCTCGCGGAGCCCGGCGAATTCACGCGGCGCGCGTTCCTGAACGACAAGCTCGATCTCGCGCAGGCCGAGGCGGTTGCCGACCTGATCGAGGCGAGCACCGAGGCGGCCGCGCGCTCGGCCGGGCGTTCGCTCGACGGCGCGTTCTCGCGGCAGATCCACACGCTCGTCGACGACGTGATCACGCTGCGGATGCTGGTCGAGGCGACGCTCGACTTCCCGGAAGAGGAGATCGATTTTCTCGAGGCGGCGGATGCGCGCGGCAAGCTCGCGCGGATTCGCGAGCAGCTCGCGCACGTGCTCGGCGATGCGCGGCAGGGTGCGTTGCTGCGCGAGGGTTTGTCGGTGGTGCTCGCGGGGCAGCCGAACGTCGGCAAGTCGTCGCTGCTGAACGCGCTCGCGGGTGCCGAGCTCGCGATCGTCACGCCGATTGCCGGCACGACGCGCGACAAGGTCGCGCAGACGATCCAGGTCGAAGGGATTCCGCTGCACATCATCGATACCGCGGGCTTGCGCGAGACCGAGGACGAGGTCGAGCGGATCGGCATCGCGCGCACGTGGAGCGAGATCGAGCGCGCGGATGTGGTGCTGCATCTGCTCGATTCGCGCAGCGGGATGACGGCTGACGACGAAGCGATCGCCGGGCGTTTTCCGGCGGATGTGCCGGTCGTGCGCGTGCTGAACAAGACGGACCTGACCGGCGTGCCGGCGACGGTCGAGCATCCGGCGGCGGCGGGCGATCTCACCGAAGTGCATCTGTCAGCGAAGCGCGGGGACGGGATCGACCTGCTGCGTGCGGAGTTGCTGCGGATTGCCGGGTGGCAGGCGGGGGCGGAAGGCGTGTATCTGGCTCGCGAGCGGCACCTGATCGCATTGCGTGCGGCGCAGGAGCATCTTGCGCAGGCGGCCGATCACGCGGAACAGCGCGCGCAGTCGCTCGATCTGTTTGCGGAAGAACTGCGGCTCGCGCAGGATCAGCTCAATTCGATTACCGGGGAATTCACTTCGGATGATCTGCTGGGGGTGATTTTCAGCAGGTTTTGTATTGGGAAGTGAGGGGTCTGCTGGCGCTGTGGGCTGAGTTCGTGGAGGCTCAGATCGATGAGGGCCGTAAGGTCGTGATCGGGAAGTTTGGCGCGGTGGCGGGCTGAAACAACCTGCACGAAAAAACAGCATTCGGTCCGACAATGTCCCCCATCTGCTGCCAATTCCCCGGTAGCGGCTCCCCTACGAGGGAGGCATAGGTGCAAAACAGCAAGCGGATTGAAGCGCTTCACCATCGGACTTTCGAGAGCACCAAGCAACTCGACGACAACTCCGAATTCTGGTTTGCGCGAGACCTCGCGCCACTGCTCGACTACCCGCAATGGCGCAACTTCCTGCCGGTGCTGGATAAAGCACGGGAAGCCTGCCGCCAAAGTGGGATGCAGGTGGAAGACCATTTTGCGGACGTGCGCAAAATGGTCGGGGTTGGTTCCGGCGCGCAACGCTCGATCGATGACGTGCGCCTGTCCCGCTACGCCTGCTTCCGGATCTGGTTCGTCGGCGATGATCTCATCCCCGGTCCCCGTCCAGCACCCAACCGCGAACCACTGCGCACCTGACAGCCTTGTCAGATGGCTCGCCTCTGCGCCGGGTGCTACATTCCACCGATCATTCTGCAGCAGGCGGTCGAAGCCACGCATCGGCGCAGGCCGTCGTGATGCGCACGATTTCGCTGCCTTTCGCCGTCGGGAACACCCGCACCGGCGCCCCAGCGAATTGCCCCAACCCGATACGGCCGCTAGCGCATGGCAATTTCCCGCCGACATCTTCTCACTGCACTGGCCGCGTTTTCCGCCTGCGCCATTGGTGCCGTGTTGCGCACGCACAAGTCCGGACAACCCGCCGATCGTAACGCGATCATTCGCGCGGTGTGCGCCGCCAATGCATCGCCCCCGAAATTGTCGTCGCGCCATCTGGCCTTGATCCGGAAGCTGCGCGTGATGTGGCTGACGGTCGAATCCGGCGCGCCGTGCATCGATCCGCAGCGTCCGCTGATCGGAACAGGAACGGCAGTCGCCAACGCGAAGGCCGCGCTGGGAACCGACGACGAAGCGCTGGCCATCCGGACCCTCGCCGAACTCGGCATTCTCGTGCCCGAATTCGTACAGCGCGTCGGCAGCGTCGCGCCCGGGCAATACGTGATCCCGGCCGAGCTGCGCAAGCTGTTCGACTTTCCGCACAGCGGCGTCGACGCATCGGGCCGGTTCGAATTGCGGGCCGAGCATCTCACGCTGCTGCGGGCGGCCGTCTGGTGGACGGTCGATGCCAACAGCATCGACGACGTGCTGGGGGAGGGCGACTTGTGGCCGATGCCGATGATCGACGGCAAGCGCCCATACGGGAACAGCAGTTACTTTCAGCTCGACATGGCCGACTTGCTGGGCGAACCGTATGGGCACGATCTGCGCGGCCATGCGGTCGATGATCCGGCAAAGGACGCACGCCTCGAGCATCTTCACCAGGAAACGCTCGCTGCGTTGCAGGTGTTTCTCGCTCATGCGGAGCCGGCGCACCCGCTTTGAACAATGACATTCGTGTGTGACGCATGAAGCGGCGGGCGTCACAGGCAGCACGTGTGTGCTGCATCGTTGCATGCGGGGGATGCCCGTTGCCGAAAAAGCGGGCGTCGCGGCGGCGAGTCAGTGAACGGTATCAATGGCGACGCATCGCCGATATCGCGTCGTCCTGACCATCGCCAGCCCTCCCCGGCACGTCAGCGGCCACGCCGCTACGTGCAACATCTACCGCCGTCAATCCCAATCGCGATGATGATGGTGATGGTAATACCCGTCACCGTAGTAACCGTCATACGGCGCAACGATACAGCCGCTCAGCAACGCGGCGACGCCGACAATCAACAACAGGGTTTTCATGGCGCTCACCTGCTCAGGTTCAAGATGCGCCCAGCATATCGAGCGCCCCTGGCGGCGGCTGTAAGGAATCGTTTCTCAACCGTGCATTGCGTAACGGCGGATTATTCCGGTAAACACATCGGATCGAACGCGCGTATCAAACCGCCATGATGCGGTTGCGACCCGCATCTTTCGCGCGATACAGCGCGGCGTCGGCGGCTTCGATCAGCGCATCGGGCATCGACAGTTCGTCGGGCGACGCGGTCGCGCAACCGACGCTGACGGACACGCGCCCGGACGGTGCATTAGTCGGCAGGTTGAGCCGCAGCACGGCCTCGCGTGCCTCTTCCGCGACGAGCCGCGCACCGCGTGCGCTCGTGTTCGGCAGCACGATCGCGAACTCCTCGCCGCCGTAACGCGCGACGAGATCCGCGGGCCGACGCACGACGGCCCTCAGCGCGTTCGCGACCGCGATCAGGCACGCATCGCCCTTCACGTGGCCGAATGCGTCGTTGTACGCCTTGAAGTGATCGACGTCGACCATCAGCAGCGACAGTGGCTCGCCTTGCCGCCGAGCCTGCAGGAACAGCAGGTGGAAGTGATCGTTGAAGTGGCTGCGGTTGTAGACGCCCGTCAGGCCGTCGCGGGCGGACGAGCGGATCAGCGTCGCGTGCGCTTCGAAGAGGCGCTGATAGAGCATCGTCACTTCCCATGCGAGCACGCAGACGAGCACGCCGGGCGTGAACATGCTGAACACGCGCGCGAGATACCAGCCGAGCGTGAAGCGGTTCGTGCTCAGCAGGTTCAGCGTCGTGTCGGTGAGGCACGCGAGCACGGCGATCGCGAGCCACAGGTCGAGCGTCGTACGCAGCCGGCCGGTGAGCAGCACGGCGGCAAGCGCGATCACGTTGAGCGCCCATACGACGAGCGCGATCGGGTTGATCGGGATCACGGCCGCCGCGCCCGGCGCACTGAACGCGGGCGGCAGGTGCACGTTCAGCGCGAGCACGCACAGCAACGCGGCGGCGGCGGCAGGGCCGCCGACGAACGCGATCGTCCACCAGTGTGTGCGGTGCGCGCTGATCGGCGAGCGGCCCATCCGCTTGCGCGCGAACAGCGCGAGCATCACGAAGCACGGAAAACCGCCATGCCAGAAGATCCACATCCACGCGGCGCTCTGCGGCAGCGCACCGAACAGGCCGTGCGGCGCGAAGACGCCGGGAAACGTCAGCAGCTGCAACGCGACAGCGAGCGCGGTGAATGCATAGGCGCCGCCGAGCGCACCGAGCACCGGCTGGCGTGTGACGGTGAATTGCGCGCCGAGGAAGAAAGCCGCGATGCTGGCGGTGCTGAACACGGTCAGCGCGCACATCGGCATGAACGGTTCGACCGTCGGCAGCGCGAGATTCGCGCGCGGCGCGGCGATGCCGAGCGCAACCAGGATCGCGAGCGCCGTCAGCGCGCCGAACCAGAATTGCCGGCGTGTGGTGTGCTGGATCAGGATGCCTTCCATGAGGTCTCCGAGGCGTGCCTGCGCAAGCGCCCGGCCGAAACGTCGGGCGATGTGTATCCCGGTCGCGCGCAACCGGTGCGACTGATCCTATCGCGTTATGGGTGCGCGCTCAAATGCCGAGCCCCGGGCCGTAGTTGCCGGCCACCCAGCGCGTGACCGCGTCGATGTCCGCGTAGTCCTGCTCGGGCAGCCCGTCGAGCATCGTCAGCACTTCGTTGCTTGCGCCCGCATCGCGCGCGGCGTCGACGATCGTATCCTTGTTCGCGGGGTAGCGGACGGCCGCGAGCACGTCGGCAATCTGCAGATCGATCGTTTCGTGCGGGATATCCGGCTTCCGGGAGGATGGGGGGGCGTTCATGTTGGCGCAAACCGTTCAATGTCCGCGCCGTACCCGGCGCCACGGATGCTTCCAGTCGATGTGCGGCGCGTTCTCGTCACGTGGATGCTGACGCCGGTGTTCCTGCCACAGTTCATCGGAAAACAGCACGGCCACGATCACGAGCGGCAGCACCAGGAAAACACCGAGTATCACTTGCTCGAGCACGATTGCCTCCCTGAAGGTGGCAGGAACCCTGTTCCCATTCTAGGCTCTCAACTTCGCCCACGTTCATTTTCTTGCCGCGCACGCGGGGCGCAACCGGGGCAGTGCCCGACAGGGTCGCCCCGCGCCCCGCTGCGCGCAACCCTAGGACCCTTACGATGTCACAACAAAACGATACGAATACGCTCGCGCTTAGGCCGCTCGAGCGCCAGGACCTGCGGTTCGTCCACGAACTGAACAACGACGCGAAGATCATGCGCTACTGGTTCGAGGAGCCCTACGAAACCTTTGCCGAACTGTCGCAACTGTATGACCGACACGTGCACGACCAGCGCGAGCGCCGCTTCGTCGCGGTCGACTCGCAACACGAGCTCGTCGGGCTCGTCGAACTGATCGAGCTCGACTACATCCACCGCCGCGGCGAATTCCAGATCATCATCGCGCCGCATTGCCAGGGCCGCGGCTATGCGGGGCAGGCGACGCGTCGCGCGATCGAATATGCGTTCAAGGTGCTGAACCTGCGCAAGCTGTACCTGATCGTGGATACGTCCAACGCGGCGGCGATCCATATTTATGAAAAATGCGGGTTCCAGCACGAAGCAGAATTGATCGAGGAATTCTTCGGCAACGGCACGTATCACAACGCATACCGGATGTGCCTGTTCCAGCGCGATTATTTCGAGCGGCAGCGCGCGGGCTGACGCATTCCGCGACGCGCAGTGGCGGGCGGCGGCGCCCGCCGCGAAATACGGGTAAATGCCAGGTATTCGTGGACCTGGCATTTTTCTTGTTTTCGCTTAAAAGCGTGACGCATTGCAGTAAAGCCGATGATGTTTCGGATGACTTTATGTGCGATGCATCAAATTCGTCCGGATAGCGAAATGGATTATCCAAACCGTTCATCCGGCACCGTGGCGATTCGGTGAAAGCCTTGTAGGGCAGGGCTTTGCGGCCGTCGTCGCGAGTTCGCGCGTGACGTGTCTATTTTTCTGATCCATGCGACGGCGCGCCAAAAGGTGCGGCGCGCAGGGTGCGACAATTCGCCGCTATTGCGATCGCACAACAAATGTGCTTGCTATCGTTTGCCGGTCACCTAAATTGAAAAACGTGGGTTCACGATCACCTTTAAACGCATAGCTAATCCCAGCCCGGTGCCCGCGAGCACGGAGACAGAAAATGATGAAGCGAACCAGTGTTTTTCTCGCGCTCGTCGGCGCCTTTGCCGTGGTGTCCATTGCCCAGGCCGGCGGCGATTCGGCCGTGCAGCCGAAGCAGGAAATCCAGATGACGAAGAACGCATGGGGCTGTCTGTCGAAAGATAATCTGGATTCCGTACTGAATCACGAGCGTGACGGCCAGTCGCAGGCGAAGCAGCAATACTTCGACGACTACCGTTGCCTGTCGGTGCCGGAAGGCCAGCGGTTCCGCGTGGTGTCGGTCGAGCAGGGCGACGTACAGTTCGTCAGCGCCGACAACAGCGACCAGCAAGGGCTGTGGACCGATTCCCGCTTCGTCAAGCAATAACGCAACAGCCACGCAGTAACAACGCACTACAACGCATTAACGCGCCGTCGCAGCGGCGCCTGGCGTGTGCCGGCGCTGCCTGCGCCGCGAATCGAACACGGCCCGGCGGCCGCACGCCGGGCCGTTCTGCTGTGCGCGTCACGCTTCGGACGCCGGGCTTTCGGTATCATCACGGCCCGACCTGAACCGATGCCCGCCCGGGCACTTCCCGCATGGCGCTCAAATCCACGATCTTCAAAGCCGAACTGCAAATCGCCGACATGGATCGGCATTACTACGCCGATCACTCACTGACGGTCGCGTGCCATCCGTCGGAAACCGACGAGCGGATGATGGTGCGGATCGCCGCGTTCGCGCTGTTCGCGCACGAGCGGCTCGAGTTCTGCAAGGGGCTGTCGGACACCGACGAGCCCGATCTCTGGCAGAAGGACCTGACGGGCGCGATCGACGTGTGGATCGACGTCGGCCAGCCCGACGAGCGGCGCATCTCGAAAGCGGCCGGCCGTGCCGGGCAGGTGACGGTGATCACGTACGGCGGCAAGACGTCGGATATCTGGTGGCAGGGCGTGCGCAGCAAGGTCGAGCGGTTGCGCAACGTACAGGTGCTGTCGCTCGCCGACGGCGTCGCGACGGCGCTCGGGCGGCTCGCCGAGCGCACGATGCGCCTGCAGTGCACGGTGCAGGACGGCGCCGCATGGATCTCGAGTGCGGATCACGATCCGGTTGCCGTCGAATGGACCGTCGTCAAGGCGCGCGCCGGCGCATGATGCACGCGCCGGCACGTGCCGGCCGCGCTCACCGGATCTCGGCCGGCGGCCCCTTGAACTCCAGCATGTTGCCTTCGGGATCGAACAGGTAGATCGACGGGCCGTAGCCGCCGGCGCCGTAGCGCTCCTCGACGCCGCCAGGCTGCGCGCCGTGTGCGCTCAGGTGCGCGGCGAGCGCGTGCGGATCGAACGGCTCGACGCGCAGGCACAGATGATCGAGATTGCGCCCCGCGCCGGGCGGGCCGCTGTCGGGCCGGTCGATCTTGCCGCCGACGGCGAGCAGGTCGATCAGCGCATCGCCCGCGCGCAACTGCACGAGGCCGAGATCGGGTTGTTCCTTTTCCACGTGACAGCCGACGGCGTCGCAGTAAAAGCGCGTCATCGTGGCCATGTCGGTCACGCGCAGCACGACGTGATCGATCGCGCGGATGGTCGGTTTCATGGACGAACGCTCCTTCGCAGGCAGGGTTCATCGAGTGTAGACCACGGCGCCGCCGCCGGCGCCCGCGCAAACACGGCGCGATCGACGGACGAAAAAAAGCCCGTTCACAAGGAACGGGCTTAATCCATATCAGGAGGAGACATGGAGGAGACAGTTCCAACTATACACACGGCCATTGTGCGACGCAATATTATTTGTGTAAAAAAACGTCAGGACGGCGATTTGTCGCAGCCGCACTGCAACATGAATGTGGCGATTCGATGAAAACCGGATCGCCGTCCGTCCGTTCGGCCGATTTTTTCGATGTGCCCCCGATCACCGGGCGGGAATCACAGAGCAAGATTCAGGGCGCGACGGTGCATGCGGCTGGCTAGAGTAGGCACCGTCTACACTGAGAGTGCGAGGTTCCGATGAAAACCGCCTATCCGACCGACGACGCCCGCTGGAATGCCGTAACCGCCCGCGATCCGCATGCGGACGGCGCGTTCTTCTATGCGGTGCGCACGACCGGCGTGTTCTGCCGCCCGACCTGCGCGTCGCGTCTGCCGCGGCGCGAACACGTCGCATTCTTCGACGATCCGGCCGCCGCGCGCGCAGCCGGGTTCCGGCCCTGCAAGCGCTGCCAGCCAGAGGGGCTGCCGCGCGAACTCGACATCGTCAATCGCGCGTGCGCGGTGCTCGACGCGCATTCCGAGCGACTTACGCTGCAGCAATTGAGCGATGCGGTCCACGTGAGCCCGTTCCACCTGCAGCGGCTGTTCAAGCGCGTGGTCGGCGTGTCGCCGCGCCAGTACCAGGCCGCGCAGCGGGGTGCCGCGCTGCGGCACGCGCTGCAAAGCGGGCAGCCGGTCACGCAGGCGGCTGTCGACGCGGGCTTCAATTCGCCGTCACGGCTCTATGCGTCGGTGCCGCGCGAGCTGGGGATGACGCCGTCCGCGTTTCGTCGCCATGGCGCCGGGCTGCGGATCGACTATGCGACCGCGCCGACGGCGCTTGGCACGGTGCTCGTCGCCGCGACCGAGCAGGGGATCTGCCGGATCGCGTTCGGCGATGATGCAGCGTCGCTGGTCGCCGCGCTGACGGACGCGTTCGCGCGTGCCGAGCTGGTCGAGTCGCCGGCGCGGCTCGCGCCGTTCGTCGCGCAGATCGGCGCGTATCTCGACGGCACGCGCCGCACCTTCGAGCTGCCGCTCGATATCGCGCCGACCGCATTCCAGCAGCGCGTATGGGAAGCGCTGACCCACATCCCGTACGGCGAGACGCGTAGCTACTCGGAGATCGCGGAAGCGCTCGGCTCGCCGCGCGCGGTGCGGGCGGTTGCGTCGGCGTGCGCGTCGAATCCGGTCGCGCTCGCGATCCCGTGTCACCGGGTCGTGCAGAAGGGCGGCGCGCTCGCGGGCTATCGCTGGGGCGTGCGCCGCAAGGCGACGCTGCTGGCGGCCGAGGCGCGCCATGCGCACGATGACGAAACGGCAGTGGCCATTGAGGAGGACAGCGCAGCTTGAGCATCAAGAACACAACGACAACGTCGGCCGGCGATGCCGCGCCGATATCCGTGCCAACAACCGCGCAGCTCGAGCTGCGCTTCAAGGCGCCCTATGACTGGGCGCGCGTGCTGCGCTTCTTCAGCGGGCGTGCAATTCCCGGCGTCGAGCAGGTTGCGGACGGCGTGTATCGCCGGATCGTCGACCTGCATGGCGCGCCGGGACGGCTCACCGTCGAGCGGCATCCGCGCAAACATTGCCTCGTCGCCACCGTCGACGGCCCGGCCGCGCGCCACGTCGACGACGCGTTCGCCGCGCGGCTCGCGTCGATGTTCGACCTGCGTGCGGACCCGGCCGCGATCGGCGGCGAGCTCGCACAGATCGGAAGGGGGTCGTGGAGGGAAAGGGGGTCGGTACA
>NZ_JAAGPL010000212.1:0-14310 GCF_017104785.1 Burkholderia sp. Ac-20353
GCGCACCGTGCGCGAACCGGGCACCGCGTCGCGCCGCCCTGGCGGCGCCGCGCGCCACGTCGGTGCGCTCACGCCGTTCCTGCACAGCAGCGACTCACGCATCGCCCAGCAGGCGGAGCTCGCGCTGCGCGTCGCGAGCAAGCGGCTGCCGATTCTCGTGCTCGGCGAGACGGGCGCGGGCAAGGAAGTGTTTGCGCGCGCGATCCACGACGCCGGCGCGCGGCGCGCACGGCCGTTCGTCGCGGTCAATTGCGGCGCGCTGCCGGAGGCGCTGATCGAAAGCGAGCTGTTCGGCTATGCGGCCGGCGCCTTCACCGGCGCACGCAAGCACGGTGCGCGCGGCAAGATCGCGCTCGCCGACGGCGGCACGCTGTTTCTCGACGAAATCGGCGACATGCCGCTTGCGCTGCAGACGCGCCTGTTGCGCGTGCTCGCCGACGGCGAGGTCGTGCCGCTCGGCAGCGACACACCGGTGCGCGTCGATCTCGACGTGATCTGCGCGACGCACCGCGACCTCGCGCAGATGGTCGCGGCCGGCACGTTCCGCGAGGATCTGTATTACCGGCTGAGCGGCGCGGTGTTCGAACTGCCGCCGCTGCGCGAGCGCTCGGACGTGCGTGACGTGATCGCAGCGGTGTTCGCCGAGGAAGCACATGCGACAGGCCACGTGCTGACGCTCGACGGCCCGCTTGCGGCGCAGCTCGCCGCGTATCCGTGGCCCGGCAATGTCCGCCAGTTGCGCAACGTGCTGCGCTATGCGTGCGCGGTATGCGACAGCGCGCGCGTGACGGTGCGCGACCTGCCCGCCGATCTGGCCGCGCGGCTTGCGCCGGACGCGGCCGGTGCGCTGCCCGACGATGAACGCGGCCGCATCGTCGCCGCGCTCACCGCGCACCGCTGGCGCCCCGACGCGGCCGCGCAGGCGCTCGGCATCTCGCGTGCGACGCTGTACCGGCGCATCGCAAAACTCCGGATCGTCGCGCCGCACCGCGTGTAACGGCGCGCGGTGTCAGGCGGCCTGCGCGGCCTGTGCGACCTGTGCAGCCGGCTCGCCGTCGCGCTGCCGGAACACCTCGTGCGCGGCGAACAGCGCGTTCAGCGAGGCCGGAAAGCCCGCGTAGAGCGCCATCTGCATGAATACCTCGACGATCTCGTCGCGCGTGCAGCCGACGTTCAGCGCCGCCTCGATGTGCACCTTGAGCTGCGGCTGCGCATTGCCGAGCGCGGCCAGCGCGGCGATCGTCGCGATCTCGCGCGAGCGCAGGTCGAGTTGCGGCCGACTGTAGATGTCGCCGAAGCCGAACTCGATCAGGAGTCGCGCGAAATCCGGCGCGATCGGCTCGAGCGCCGCGATCACGCGCTCGCCTACGTCGCCGTCGATTTCCTTCAATTTGGCCCAGCCGCGCGCGTAGCGGTCTTCAATGAGTCGTTCCATTGCGAAATTCCTTGATCTGGTTGTGAACGGTTCGCCCGTCGTCCCGCATCGCGTTCCGCCGCCTCGTAGTGCACGATCTTGTCTTCGATCAGGTCGAGGCTCGCCTGCAGTTCCGCGATATGCGCACGCACCGCGTCGCGATGCGCGGCGAGCAGCGTGCGCCGCGCGCCGAACGTCGGCTCGCCTTCGGCGCGCAACGCCGCGAACTGCTGCATCTGCGCGATCGGCATGCCGGTCGCCTTCAGGCGCATCACGAACGCGAGCCAGTCGAGATCGGCGGGCGCATAGAGCCGGTGACCGGCCGGCGTGCGTGAAATCGCCTGCAGCAGGCCCGCCTGCTCGTAGTAGCGCAACGTGTGCGTCGACACGCCGATCTGGTCGGCGACCTGGCCGATCGTCAGCGGACCGGCGGCGGAAGGTTTCGATACGATGTTTGACATGGCACGCTCAAGGTTAGGAGTTAGAGTTCACTCTAAGTCAAGCACCGCGTGACGGCCAGTGTGATGGTCGGTGCAGCGGTCAACGCGACAGTCAATGTGACGACAGCCGCCGATTACGTAAAGAATCGTCAAAACCGCCAGCCGGCGGCGCTTGCGGCCTTTACAGCCGCGCCACGCTTCAGCAAGATTCGGACAGCTTGTCTTAAAAAGGGCACGCACTTGCCCTATGCTTAACGGCGACGCGCGGCCTCGCGTCGCCAGCCATCCGTTGCAACAGCCATTCGTCCGTCGGAACCAGGGAGCCTGTGCCATGCTGAAAAAGCTGCTGATGCTGTTCGTCGCGTTGTCGCTGTCGCTGACCGCGGCGTTTGCCGCGGCGGTCGAGGTCAATACGGCCGACGAGGCCGCGCTCGAATCCGTGAAGGGTCTCGGGCCGGTGAAGTCGAAGGCGATCATCGACGAACGCACCAGGAATGGCCCATTCAAGAATGCTGACGATCTCGCGAACCGCGTGAAGGGTCTCGGCACGAAATCGGTCGCGCACCTCGAGGAGAACGGCCTGACGATCGGCGGCTCGTCGACGCCGCCGACGGGCGCGAAGGCAGTTAAGCCGGCCGCGACCGCGCCGGCGACGGCACCGTCGACGACACCGGCCAGCGCACCGGCACCGGCGACGAAGCCGGCGGCCACGACGGCCGCGACTGCCGCGACGGCCAAGACCGCCACGAGCACCACGACGGTCTCGGCGACGACCGGCACCGCAACGACGGCAGCACCGGCCGCCAGCGCGCCCCAAGCGGCATCCAGGCCGGCCAGCACCAAGCGTGCATCGAAGAAGGACAAGGCAGCGTCCGCCGCTGCGGCGACGACCGCCGCGGCCTCGGCGCCGGCCGAAGCGTCGTCCGCGAAGGCGACGAAGGGGTCGAAGAAGAAGAGCAAGAAGGACAAGGCAGCCTCCGCCGCCGCGGCGTCGGGCGCCTGATGCGCGCCGCGCGCGCGATCGGCGTGCGCGGCATCGTTCAACGGGCGCCGCTCACGCGGCGCCGTTTCAGTGAAGGTGAAGAATCATGGGTCTACTCGATATCGTTGGCGGTCTGATCGGCGGCGAGGCCGGCGGCAACTCGCAAAGCGCGCTGCTGTCCGCGGCGCTCGAATTCGTCAACAACCAGCCGGGCGGCCTGAACGGCCTGATCGAGAAGTTCAAGGCCGGCGGCGCCGGCGACGTCATCGGCTCGTGGGTCGGCACCGGCGAGAACCAGCCGATCTCGGCCGATACGCTGCAGAACGTGCTCGGCTCCGACGCGATCGGCGCGCTGGCGAGCAAGTTCGGCGTCGATCCGCAGCAGGCATCGGGCATTCTTGCGCAGGTGCTGCCGCACGTCGTCAACCATGCGACGCCGAACGGCGAAGTGCCGGCTGACGGCCAGGTCGACACGTCGAACGTGCTCGGCACGCTGTCGCAGCTCGCGGGCCTGTTCGGCGGCAACAAGCAGGCCTGAGCCTGAGTCGGCATTTCCGCGCTGGATAAAGAAACACCCCGCCGTCGGCGGGGTGTTTTCATTTGGGCCGCGGCCGGTCGCCCGACCGCAGTGCATGCTCAGTGCACGACGCGATCGAACACGAACTTGCCGTCCTGGACGTCGACCGGAATCACGTCCTTCGGACCGAAGCGGCCCGCAAGGATCAGCTTCGCGACCGGGTTCTCGATCTCCTGCTGGATCGCGCGCTTCAGCGGCCGCGCACCGAACAGCGGATCGTAGCCGACCTTGCCGATCTGCTCGAGCGCCACATCCGACACGTCGAGCGCCATGTCGAGCTTCGCGAGCCGGTCGTGCAGGCGCGCGAGCTGGATCTTCGCGATCGACTGGATGTTGCTGCGGTCGAGCGCATGGAACACGACGACGTCGTCGATCCGGTTCAGGAACTCGGGGCGGAAATGCTGCTTCACCTCGAGCCACACCGCGTCCTTGATCTCTTCCTGCGGCGAACCCGTCATCGCCTGGATCACCTGCGAGCCGAGGTTCGACGTCATCACGATCACAGTGTTCTTGAAGTCGACCGTGCGCCCTTGCCCGTCCGTCATCCGGCCGTCGTCGAGCACCTGCAGCAGCACGTTGAACACGTCCGGATGCGCCTTCTCGATCTCGTCGAGCAGGATCACGCTGTACGGCTTGCGGCGCACGGCTTCCGTCAGGTAGCCGCCTTCCTCGTAGCCGACATAGCCCGGCGGCGCACCGATCAGCCGCGCGACGCTGTGCTTCTCCATGAACTCGCTCATGTCGATGCGGATCAGGTGCTCTTCCGAGTCGAACAGGAACGCCGCCAGCGCCTTGCACAGCTCGGTCTTGCCGACGCCCGTCGGGCCGAGGAACAGGAACGAGCCGTACGGACGATTCGGATCGGCGAGACCCGCACGCGAACGGCGGATCGCATCGGCGACCGCGTCGATCGCCTCGTTCTGGCCGACCACGCGCTCGTGCAGCTTCTCCTCGATGTGCAGCAGCTTCTCACGCTCGCCCTGCATCATCCGCGACACGGGGATGCCGGTCGCGCGCGACACGACTTCCGCGATTTCTTCCGCACCGACCTGCGTGCGCAGCAGACGCGGACGCGTCGGGTTCTGCTGCTCCTTCTCTTCCGCCTGCGTGACCTGCTTCAGTTGCGCGTCGAGCTGCGGCAGCTTGCCGTACTGCAGCTCCGCGACCTTCTCGAGCTTGCCTTCGCGCTGCAGCCGCGCGATGTCGGCGCGCACCTTCTCGATCTCTTCCTTCAGCTGTGCGCTGCCCTGCACCGCGGCCTTCTCGGCAGTCCAGATCTCCTCGAGGTCCGAGTACTCGCGGCCGAGCCGTTCGATTTCCTCCTCGATCAGCTGCAGGCGCTTCTGCGACGCTTCGTCCTGCTCCTTCTTCACGGCCTCGCGCTCGATCTTCAGCTGGATCAGCCGGCGGTCGAGCTTGTCCATCTCTTCGGGCTTCGAATCGATTTCCATCTTGATCTTCGACGCCGCCTCGTCGATCAGGTCGATCGCCTTGTCCGGCAAGAAGCGGTCGGTGATGTAGCGATGCGACAGCTCGGCCGCGGCGACGATCGCCGGGTCGGTGATGTCGACGCCGTGGTGCAGCTCGTACTTCTCCTGCAGCCCGCGCAGGATCGCGATCGTCGCCTCGACGCTCGGCTCGTCGACGAGCACCTTCTGGAAGCGGCGCTCGAGCGCGGCATCCTTTTCGATGTACTTGCGATATTCGTCGAGCGTCGTCGCGCCGATGCAGTGCAGCTCGCCGCGCGACAGCGCCGGCTTCAGCATGTTGCCCGCATCCATCGCGCCTTCGGCCTTGCCCGCGCCGACCATCGTGTGGATTTCGTCGATGAAGACGATCGTCTGCCCTTCGTCCTTCGCGATGTCGTTGAGCACCGCCTTCAGGCGCTCCTCGAACTCGCCGCGATACTTCGCGCCCGCGAGCAGCGCCGCCATGTCGAGCGACAGCACGCGCTTGCCCTTCAGCGTCTCGGGCACTTCGCCGTTGACGATCCGCTGCGCGAGTCCTTCGACGATCGCGGTCTTGCCGACGCCCGGCTCGCCGATCAGCACCGGGTTGTTCTTGGTGCGGCGCTGCAGGATCTGGATCGAGCGGCGGATTTCGTCGTCGCGGCCGATCACCGGATCGAGCTTGCCCGCGCGGGCGCGCTCGGTCAGGTCGACCGTGTACTTCTTCAGCGCTTCACGCTGGCTTTCCGCGTCCTGGCTGTGCACCTGCGAGCCGCCGCGCACCGCGGCGATCGCAGCTTCGAGCGCCTTGCGCGTAAGGCCGTGCTGGCGCGCGAGCTTGCCGGCCTCGCCCTTGTCGTCGGCGAGCGCGAGCAGGAACATCTCGCTCGCGATGAACGTGTCGTTCAGCTTCTGCGCTTCCTTGTCCGCCTGGTTCAGCAGGCCGACCAGTTCGCGGCCGATCTGGATATCGCCGCCCGTGCCCGTCACTTGCGGCAGGCGCGTGATCGCGTCGTTGAGCGCGCCTTGCAGCGCCTGCACGTGCACGCCCGCACGCGACATCAGCGAGCGCGCGGAGCCGTCCGTCTGCGCGATCAGCGCCGACAGCACATGAACCGGTTCGATGTATTGATTGTCGCGGCCCGCCGCAAGACTCTGCGCGTCCGCCAGTGCTTCCTGGAACTTGGTGGTGAGCTTGTCGATTCTCATTCAGAGACCTCCAATTTTCGATTAACACCAAGGTGAGGATGCTTATGCGGCTTTCAAGCGGGATCGAAGTTGATTCAACGCAAAAATGCGTGTGGTATGGAACGGCGCGGGGTGGCCGCGCGCAGCATCGCGCGGCGCGGCGTCAGCCGGCGAGCGTCGACGGTTCGGCGGATCGCGCGTCTCGCACGATCGCGATCGGCTTGACGCCGAGCAGCGCCGCGAGCGGCGACGCGGGCTGCGCGAGCTCGCCGAGCGTGTGGCGGTCGAGCTCGGCGAAGAACGCGTCGCGCGCGGCCGCCAGCACGCCCTTCAGGCGGCACTGCGGCTCGATCACGCAGGCGCGCGCCGACTCGCCTTCGGCGAAGCAGCCGACCAGCGCGAAATCGTTCTCGGTCGCGCGCACGACCTGGCCGACCGTCAGCTGCGCCGATTCCGGATAGAGCCGCAGCCCGCCGTTGCGGCCGCGGACCGTGTCGACCCAGCCCAGCTCGCCGAGCCGCTGCACGACCTTCATCAGATGGTTCTTCGAAATGCCGTAGGCGTCCGAAATCTCCTGGATCGTCGCGAGCCCTTCGCCGCGCACGGCAAGGTACAGCATGACTCTCAGCGAGTAATCGGTGTAGTCGGTGAGTCTCATTGGCGAAAGCGGTCTTTAAGGATCATGCCCCGATTAGTGTGCTGCGGCGAACGGCCGCACGTGCGCGCGTGGGCGCGTGGGCGCTCGTGCGCGCTGGCCAGCAGGCGGGCCCAGACGGGCCGACTGGCGGCCCCGGTTGCCGGGACGGCCGGCGCGCAATAAGATGCGTGACATCCGCACATTTATCGAGGGGTTGGCCGACGCTATTGTGCGTCAAAATCCTGCCGGCGTCCCGCCCTTCGCCGGCCAAATACGGCCCCTTTTTTGACATGACCGACACGCCTGCCCTGCCCGATACCGCACCGATCCGCCCCCGCGACCCGGAGCCGACCGAAGCCAATATTCGCGAACTCGTGTACGCGTTCTACGATCGCGTGCGTGCCGACCCGCTGCTCGGCCCCGTATTCGACAGCAAGCTGGCCGGCCGCTGGGACGAGCATCTGCCGAAGATGGTGACCTTCTGGTCGAGCCTCGTGCTCGGCACCAAGGGCTATCGCGGCAACGTACAGCAGGCGCACCAGCCGCTCGACGGCGTCGAGCCTGCGCACTTCAGCCGCTGGCTGGCGCTGTTCCTGAAAACGGTGGAAGCGCGCTATACACCGCCCGCCGCAGTCCGCTTCATGGAGCCGGCGCTGCGGATCGCGCAGAGCCTGCAGCTGAGCCGGTTCGGCTGGGATTATCAAATTCCGCCCGAGCAGCAGGCGCTGCTCGACGCGGTCGCGCCGCGCCGCCGCGACGATCCCGATCACCTGCCGTCGCGCTCGCGCGGAGAACCGTTCCCGGGAAAGATCATCGGGCGCGGTCCGTCGGACGAATAAGCGGGACGAATAAGCGGTGCGGTGCGCCGCGCCAGCCGACAATCGGAGCCGCGGAGCCGCGGGGCCGCCGGGCCGCGCTCAGCGCGGCGCGTTGCCCGATTCGACGCCCCAGCGCGCGAGCGCCGCGTCGTCGGTGCTGCGCGCGTCCACCCAGCGCTCACCGTCGGGGGTCGTTTCCTTCTTCCAGAACGGCGCCTCGGTCTTCAGGTAATCCATCACGAACTCGCACGACGCGAACGCGTCGCCGCGATGCGCGGCAACCGTCGCGACCAGCACGATCTGGTCGAGCGGATACAGCTTGCCGACCCGATGCACGATCGCGACGTCGATCCCCGGCCAGCGCCGGCCTGCGTCGGCGGCAATCTTCTCGAGCGCCTTCTCCGTCATCCCCGGATAGTGCTCGAGCTCCAGCGCGGCGACCGAATCGCCGTCGTTCAGGTCGCGCACCGTGCCGACGAAGCACGCGATTGCGCCGATCTTCGGATTGCGCGCGCGCAGCGCCGCCACCTCGGCGTTCAGATCGAAGTCGTCGCTCTGGACTCGCACCGTTGCCATTGTCTGCCCCTTATCCGCCCCTTATCCGCCGGTCACCGGCGGGAAAAACGCGACCTCGCAGCCGTCGGTGATCCGCGTGCCGGCATCGGTCATCTCGTGATTGCATGCCATGCGCAGCGCGCGCCCTTCGGCGAGTGTTTCGGCCCACGCGCCGCCGCGCGTGCGCAGCCATGCACGCACGTCGCCGACGGTCGCGATGCCGTCCGGTACTTCCACCTGTTCGTCGGCGACGCCCAGCGCCTCGCGCACGCTTGCAAAGAATTTCAGCTGAATGTTCATCTCGTGAGGCCGCCGCGTCAGGACAGCAGTTCGGAAAACGGAAGGAAGCGCACCGTCTCGCCCGCGCTGATCGCGTGCTGCGGCGGATTGTCGATCAGGCCGTCGCCCCAGACCGTCGACGTCAGCACCGCCGAGCTCTGGTTCGGGAACAGGTCGAGGCCGCCCGCCGCGTTGATGCGCGCGCGCAGGAATTCGTTGCGCCGGTCGGCCTTGCCCTGCGTGAAGTCGGCGCGCAGCGACAGCGCACGCGGCGCGACGTCGCGCACGCCGGACAGGCGCAGCAGGAACGGCCGGACAAACAGCAGGAACGTGACGAAGCTCGACACCGGATTACCGGGCAGCCCGATGAAATGCGCATCGGGCCGGCTGTCGCCGCGCCGGATCGCGCCGAACGCGAGCGGCTTGCCGGGCTTCATCGCGATCTGCCACAGCGCGAGGCGGCCTTCGGCTTCGACGGCGGGCTTCACGTGGTCCTCATCGCCGACCGACACGCCGCCGCTCGTCAGGATCACGTCGTGGTCGCGCGCGGCCTCGCGCAGCGTGTCGCGTGTCGCGGCGAGCGAATCGGGCACGATCCCGTAGTCGGTCACATGGCAACCGAGCCGCTCGAGCAGCCCGCGCAGCGTGAACCGGTTCGAGTTGTAGATCGCCCCCGGTTTCAGCGGCTCGCCGGGCATCGTCAGCTCGTCGCCGGTGAAGAACACCGCGACCTTGATCCGTCGCGCGACGGACAGCTGCGCACAGCCGACCGATGCGGCAAGGCCGAGCGCCTGCGGCGTGAGCCGCGTGCCGGCCGGCAGGATCACCGACCCGCGCCGGATATCGGCGCCCTGCGCGGTGATCCATTCGCCGGGTTTTGGCGTGTGCAGGATCTCGACCGCGTCGCCATCGGGCTCGGCCTGCTCCTGCATCACGACGGCATCGGCGCCGGGCGGCACCGTCGCGCCGGTGAAGATCCGCGCCGCGGTGCCGGCCGCGAGCGGCTCGGCGGGATGGCCGGCCGGGATGCGCTGCGACACGGGCAGGCGCCGCTCACCGTGCAGCAGGTCGGCGACGCGCACCGCGTAGCCGTCCATCGCGCTCGTGTGCATCGGCGGCACGTCGAGCGGCGATTCGACATCGGCCGTCAGCACGCGTCCGAGCGCGTCGAGCGTCGCGACGGATTCGACGCCGGCAAGCGGCGTTGCAGCATCGAGCAGCGCGGCAAGCGCCTCGGCGGTCGACAGCATCGGCGCGCGCGGCGCCGCGGAATTCGGGTTCGACATCGATGGAATCGGGAATCGTGGAAAGCAATACGCCATTGTAGCGACGCGATCGGGCCGCCGTGCGATATGCCGGCCATGCGGAAACTGTGATTGGCGAGGATGCGCGGCGTTGGCACTTGCGTTCCGAGCCGGCCAGCGGCAGTAGCGGCCGGTTGCCGCCGCGCTTGCGCCACCGAAGCGGCCAGGCTGTGGTGCGCGCCGCCAAGCAAAACGGCCGGAACCCCGATCCGTTCGACGAATCGGCATTCCGGCCGTCCGACACCGCCGGGCCTGCGGCCCGGCAGCGCATCACGCGCCCGTATGGGTGGCGATGAAGTCCTTCACCTGCTGCGCGTCGGCCTTCACGACCTCGAAACGCTGCGGCAGCGCCTCGAGCCCGTCGAATGCGGCCGGCCGCTCGGCTTCGCGATCGAGCGCTTCGCGGATCGTCTCGCCGAACTTGATCGGCTGGGCCGTCTCGAGCACGACCATCGGCACGCCCGCATCGAGATGCTCGCGCGCGACCTTCACGCCGTCGGCCGTGTGCGTGTCGATCATCGTGTCGTAGCGCGAGAACACGTCGCGGATCGTCGCGATCCGGTCGATGTGGCTGCTGCGGCCCGACACGAAACCGAACTCGGCGACGCGCGCGAAATCGCCGCTCGCCGCGAGATCGAAACCGCCCTTCTCCTCGACGTCGCGGAACAGCTGCATCACGCGCGCCGGATCGCGGCCGAGCAGGTCGAACACGAAGCGCTCGAAGTTCGACGCCTTCGAGATGTCCATGCTCGGGCTGCTCGTGTGATAGGTGTGCTCGGCGCTGCGCACGCGGTACGCGCCGGTGCGGAAGAACTCGTCGAGTACGTCGTTCTCGTTCGTCGCAACGACGAGCTTCGCGATCGGCAGCCCCATCATCCGCGCGATATGGCCTGCGCAGACGTTGCCGAAGTTGCCCGACGGCACCGTGAACGACACGCGCTCGTCGTTGGACCGGGTCGCCGCGAAGTAGCCCTTGAAGTAGTACACGACCTGCGCGACGACGCGCGCCCAGTTGATCGAGTTGACCGTACCGATCTTCTGCTGCGCCTTGAACGCGTGATCGTTCGACACGGCCTTCACGATGTCCTGGCAGTCGTCGAACACGCCTTCGACCGCGAGGTTGAAGATGTTCGGATCCTGCAGGCTGAACATCTGGGCCGTCTGGAACGCGCTCATCTTCTTGTGCGGCGACAGCATGAACACGCGCACGCCGGCCTTGCCGCGCATCGCGTATTCGGCCGCGCTGCCCGTGTCGCCGGACGTCGCGCCGAGGATGTTCAGCGTCTGCCCGTGCTTCGCGAGCGTGTACTCGAACAGGTTGCCGAGCAGCTGCATCGCCATGTCCTTGAACGCGAGCGTCGGGCCGTTCGACAGTTCGAGCAGCGACAGCGCCGCGCCGTGCTCGGTGCCGAGCGTCTTCAGCGGCGTGATGTCGGACGCGTTCTCGCCGTGGCGCGTGTTGCGGTACACGTCGGCCGTATACGTGCGGCGCGTGATCGCGCGCAGGTCGTCGGCCGGCACGTCGTCGCAGAACTTCGACAGGATCTCGAACGCGAGATCCGCGTACGACAGCGTGCGCCAGCGCGCGAGCTCGTCGGCGGACACCTGCGGATACTCGGTCGGCAGGTACAGCCCGCCGTCCTTCGCGAGGCCGCCGAGCAGGATGTCGGAGAACGTGTGGCGCTCGCCGATGCCGGCGCCGCGCGTGGAGATGTAATTCATGTCGTCCTCAGCCTCAGTTCAGCGCTTCCATGCGCAGCTTCGTCACCTTCGAGACGACCGTCGCGAGCCCTTCGATCCGCGCGATCGCCGCGTTGACGTTCTTCTCGATCGTCACGTGCGTGATCAGGATGATGTCGGTCTCGCCGTTCGCGTCGTCGACCTGCTCCGATTCCTTCTGCAGCAGCGCGTCGATCGAGATGCCCGACTCGGCGAGGATGCGCGTGATGTCCGCGAGCACGCCGGTCTGGTCGGCAACGCGCAGGCGCAGGTAGTAGCCGCTCGTCACTTCGTCGATCGGCAGGATCGGCGTGTTCGACAGGCTGTCCGGCTGGAACGCGAGATGCGGCACGCGGTGCTCGGGGTCGGCCGTATGCAGGCGCGTGACGTCGACGAGATCCGCGACGACCGCCGACGCGGTCGGCTCCGCGCCCGCGCCCTTGCCGTAGTACAGCGTCGTGCCGACCGCATCGCCATGCACGACGACCGCGTTCATCGCGCCCTCGACGTTTGCCAGCAGGCGCTTCTCGGGGATCAGCGTCGGATGCACGCGCAGCTCGATGCCGTTTTCGGCGCGGCGCGTGATGCCGAGCAGCTTGATCCGGTAGCCGAGCTCTTCCGCGTAGCGGATGTCGGTCGCGTCGAGCTTGCTGATGCCTTCGACATACGCGCGGTCGAACTGCACCGGCACGCCGAATGCGATCGCGCTCATGATCGTCGCCTTGTGCGCGGCGTCGACGCCCTCGATGTCGAAGGTCGGATCGGCTTCCGCGTAGCCGAGCTCCTGCGCGGCCTTCAGCGCGGTCGCGAAGTCGAGCCCGCGGTCGCGCATTTCCGACAGGATGTAGTTGGTCGTGCCGTTGATGATGCCGGCGATGTACTGGATGCGGTTCGCGGTCAGGCCTTCGCGCAGCGCCTTGATGATCGGGATGCCGCCCGCGACGGCCGCCTCGAACGCGACCATCACGCCCTTCTCGCGCGCGGCCTCGAAGATCTCGGTGCCGTGCACCGCGAGCAGCGCCTTGTTCGCGGTCACGACGTGCTTGCCGTTCGCGATCGCGCGCAGCACGAGCTCGCGCGCGATGCCCGTGCCGCCGATCATCTCCGCGACGATCGCGATCGACGGATCGTCGACGACGGCGTTGAAGTCGTCGGTGATCTGCGTGCTGCCGGGCTCGCCGCCGAGCGCAGCCTGCGCCTTCGCCGGGTTGCGCACCGCGATGCGCGTGATCTCGATGCCGCGACCCGCGCGACGCTTGATTTCTTCCTGATTGCGGCGCAGCACCGTGAAGGTGCCGCTGCCTACCGTGCCGAAGCCCAACAGGCCAACTTTGATCGGTTCCATGCTGCGTTTGATCGATGAGTAAAAGTTAAATGGGGATGTAGGTATCGCGCGGTATCGCCGGCTCAGACCGAATGGCGCTTCCGATAACCGTCGAGGAAGCGCGCGATCCGGTTGATCGAATCGGTCAGGTCGTCGAGGTTCGGCAGGAACACGACGCGGAAATGGTCCGGCGTCGCCCAGTTGAAGCCCGTGCCTTGCACGAGCAGCACGCGCTCCTCGAGCAGCAGGTCGAGAATGAACTGCTGGTCGTTCCGGATCGGGTAGAGCTTCGGATCGAGCCGCGGGAACATGTAGAGCGCGGCCTGCGGCTTCACGCAGGTCACGCCCGGGATCGACGTGAGCATGTCGTACGCGAGTTCGCGCTGCTTGTAAAGGCGCCCCGACGGCACGATCAGCTCGTTGATGCTCTGGTAGCCGCCGAGCGCCGTCTGGATCGCGAACTGCCCCGGCACGTTCGCGCACAGGCGCATCGACGACAGGATCCCGAGCCCCTCGAGATAGTCCTGCGCGCGGCGGCGGTTGTCGCCGCCGAGCCCCGACACGGCCATCCAGCCCGCGCGGTAGCCGCACGAGCGATAGCTCTTCGACAGGCTGTTGAACGTGACGGTGATCACGTCCTCCGACAGCGCGGCCATCGCCGTATGCTCGAGGCCGTCGTAGACGATCTTGTCGTAGACCTCGTCGGCGAACACGATCAGGCCGTGCTGGCGCGCGATCTCGAGCAGTTCGAGCAGCAATTCGTCCGAATAAAGTGCGCCCGTCGGGTTGTTCGGGTTGATCACGACGATCGCCTTCGTGTTCGGCGTGATCTTGCGGCGGATGTCGTCGAGATCGGGCATCCACGCGTTCTGCTCGTCGCACACGTAGTGCACGGGCGTGCCGCCCGACAGGCTCACGGCGGCCGTCCACAGCGGATAGTCGGGCGCCGGCAGCAGCACCTCGTCGCCGTCGTTCAGCAGCCCCTGGGTCGCCATCACGATCAGCTCGGACGCGCCGTTGCCGATGTAGATGTCGTCGAGGCCGACGCCCACCACGCCCTTTTGCTGCGTGTAGTGCATGACCGCCTTGCGCGCGGAGAACACGCCCTTCGAATCCGAATAGCCGGACGAGGTCGGCAGGTTGCGGATCATGTCCTGGATGATCTCGTCCGGCGCGTCGAAGCCGAACGGCGCGAGGTTGCCGATATTCAGCTTGATGATGCGGTGGCCTTCTTCTTCGAGGCGCTTCGCGTGCTCGAGCACCGGGCCACGGATGTCGTAGCAGACGTTGAGCAGCTTGTTCGATTTCTGGATCGGTTTCACGACGACACGGTTCCTGGATAATGCCTGGCGGCCTGGGAGACGGGAATCGAAACTGGAGAGCGGCCGGTCGGTGCGCGCTGTCTAGGCTGGACGATTGTGGCGGCCGGGCGCGGCTTGTGGCGACGCACGACGCGAACGCCGCCGGGGGGCGGCCAAAAAGTTATAATTTAGCGGATTTTGGCCGACTTTCGCAATGCACAATGCCGCGCCGGGCCCTCGCCGTCTGGCGTCCCGCGCGCCCGGCACGCGAAAACGGCCGCCCGGGCCCGTGCGGCCCACCTTGGCGGCTCCGCCTGGGCGGCC
>NZ_JAAGPL010000213.1:0-14066 GCF_017104785.1 Burkholderia sp. Ac-20353
GCCCGGCCGGGCTCGCGACGAAACCGAAGCGTGCGGGCACGTCGGCGCGCGCGATGTCGCCGAGCGGCAGCGTGCGGCCGTCGCGCCAGCGCAGCACGGGCGGCGTCGCGTCGAGATCCGCGTGGTCGGCGAACAGCCCGAGATCGTGGTCGTGCAGCACGGCGACGCGCGGCGGGCTGCCGGCGTCGCGAAACAGCACGCCGCCCGCGTCGTCGAGCCATGCTTCGTCCGGCTCGAACGGCTGGCTGGCCTGGTCGACGAGCGTCAACTGGCCGTCGCGTTCGGCGAGCCGCACGATCCACGGCGTATACGCGAGTTCGACGTACACGCGCTGCGGCCCGTTCTGGAAGAACCACTGGCCGTGCTCGTCGGCTTCGTAGTTGCGGGCGATGAACGCGATCAGCGCGGCGTGGCGGATCGGCGAGCCGAGCTCGCCGGCGGCCTGCGCGGCGTCGTCGCGCAGGCGCCAGTCGCCGCGCCGGTCGAGCAGCAGCCAGCCGGTGCAGTGCGGCACGTTTGGCCACTTCGCGAGTGCCTGTTTGACGATGTCATCCATGGTCGACGAATCTGGAGCAATAGCCGAACACCCGCACCGACAGCCAGTCGAGGCGGCCGGGGAACGGCCCGGTCATGAATCCCGCATGGCCGCCGTCCGCGGGCTGGTCGAGCTCGACGGAGGGCGACACGTCCGCCGGGCCGGGCAGCGCCGACGCGGGCAGGAACGGATCGTTGCGGGCGTTGAGGATCAGCGTCGGCACGTCGATGGCCGGGAGCAGCGGGCGGGTGGTCGCCTGCGTCCAGTAGTCGTTCGCGTCGGCGAAGCCGTGCAGCGGCGCGGTGACGATGTCGTCGAAGTCGTGCATCGTCACGGCCTTCAGCATCGCGTCGCGGTCGAACAAGCCGGGAAACTGGTCGAGCTTCACGAGCGCCTTGTGCTTCAACGTCTTCAGGAAGCTGCGCGTGTAGATCTTCGCGAAACCCTGCGACAGCGCGCGGCCGCCCGCATGCACGTCGAGCGGCGTCGAGATCGCGGCGGCGGCGCGCACGATCGACGTGTCGCTGCGGTGCTCGCCGAGCCAGCGCAGCAGCACGTTGCCGCCAAGCGACACGCCGGCCACGACGAGCGGCCCGCGATGCTGCGCGGCGAGGCGCCTGAGGATCCAGTCGACCTCGGCGCTGTCTGCGAGGTGATAGAAGCGCGGCCGGCGGTTCATCTCGCCGCTGCAGCTGCGAAAGTGCGGCACGACGCCGTGCCAGCCCTTCGCGCGCGCGGCGGCCATCAGCGCGAGCGCGTAGTGCGAGCCGGAGCTGCCTTCGAGGCCATGGAACAGCACGAACAGCGGCGCATCGGGCGGCGGCGCCGCGCTGTCGAGATGCGCGACCCAGTCGAGATCGATGAAGTCGTGGTCGGGTGTTTCCCATCGCTCTCGCCGGTACGCGACGACCGGTCGTCGCGCGAACAGCGCCGGCACGATGGTTTGGGCATGGCTGTTCGGCAGCCAGCGTGGAGCGCGATAGCGCTGTGTGTCGTCGTCAGGGGCGTGGGCCCCGGCAAGCGAGGTGGGCGGAGAAGCCGTACTCATGATCGCCCTGCGTCTTCGTCAAGTCATTCAATGCAGCGGGCCTTGCCCGTGGCGGATCTTGGCGGCGAACTGCCCGGCCGCCTGTTCGGGGATCGGGCTCGCATGGATGTGCGCGATGCGCCATTCGCCGCGTTCGTGAATCATCACGTACGTCGCGAACACCATGTCGGGCTCGGCAGTGAGGTCGGCCTGCTGATGCGCTTCGGCGATCGTGTAGACGACGGTGCCGAGGCTGTCGTACACGCGAATGTCGAGCGGCTCGATCGTCACGGGCTGCGTGGACAGCCGTGCGCCGAGGCCGCTGCGGATCTGGTCGAGGCCATGCAGATGCGCGCCGTCCGCCCAGATGCAGCTGGCGAAATCCTCGTCGATCCACAGGGCCATCAGCGCATCGAGATTGGCATCGGCGATGGCCTGGTAGTAGGCGTTGAGCGTATCGGCGGCGGCTTCGAAGAGGCGGGCAAAACGTGGCATCGGGTTGTTCTCTCGCGCGCGTCGCGCGCCGTATTCAGCACGGCGGCCATCAGGCCGCCGCACACCGGTGAATCGGATTGCCCGGCGCGCGCCTCGCGACGCTGCCGGAAAGGGTCAGCGCTGCCCGACGAGCATGCCGCGCAAATCGCCGAATACCTGCTCCGGGCCGAGTTCGCGCAGGCACTTCAGGTGGCCGAGCGGACACTCGCGCTCGAAGCAGGGACTGCATTCGAGATGCAACCATTGTACCTTCGCCAGCTCCGACAGCGGAGGGGTATGACGCGGATCCGTCGAGCCGTACAGCGCGACCAGCGGCCGGCGCAGCGCGGCGGCGACGTGCATCAGCCCCGAATCGTTGGTGACGACCGCGTTCGCGCGCGCGATCAGCGCGCATGCCTCGGTGAGCGACGTCTGCCCGCACAGGTTGCGCACGTGCGGCGCGTGTTCGGCGATCGCCTGCGCGGCCGCGGCGTCCTTCTGCGAGCCGAGCGCGACGATCTGCGTATACGGGAACGACTGGTGGACGATCTTCGCGAGCGCCGCGAAGTGCTCGGGCGGCCAGCGCTTGGCCGGGCCGTATTCGGCGCCCGGGCAGAACACGACGAGCGGCATCCGTGTATCGAGATTGAAACGTGCGGACACGCGCGCCGTTTCATTCAGGTCGGCGTCGAGGCGCGGCGGGGGCAGGGTTTTCATCGACTCGGGCAGCTTCGCGCCCGGCGCGTACGCCAGCGCCGCGTAGTGGCCCGTCATCGGCGGCCGCTCGCCGTGTGCCTTGTCCGGGTTCGCATGCCGTACGTTCAAGAGCCCGTAGCGATACTCGCCCGTATAGCCGATCCGCAGCGGGATGTTCGCGAGCCACGGGATCACCGCCGACTTCAGCGAATTCGGCAGCACGTAAGCCGCGTCGTAGCCGTTGTCGCGCAGGTCGCTCGCGAGCTGCCAGCGGCGCAGCAACTGCAGCTTGCCGTGCGCGAGATCGGTCGCGTAGACATCGTGGATCTCCGGCATCCGCTCGAGCACCGGCGCGACCCACGTGGGCGCGACGGCATCGATCGCGATGCGGGGATGGAGTTTCTTCAGCAGCGCAAAGAGCGGCTGCGCCATCAATGCGTCACCGATCCAGTTCGGTGCGATAACCAGCGCTCGACGCATCAGGTCGATTTCCGATGTCGTAATGAAACACGGCGCGCGGGCGCCGCGTTCGGGTTGCCAGAATGGGAAACGGCGGCGCGCCGGTCAGCCGGCTGCGCCGCCATGCAGGACGTGGGTCCGTTCAGCCGGGCCGCGCGGGCGATCCGCTCGGGCCGGGCGTCCGGGCCGTCCGGGCTCAATGGCCCTTGACGACTTCGCCGTCGCGCAGCTTGTAGCGCGTGCCGCAGTACGGGCAGCGCGCCTCGCCGTGCGACACGTCGATGAACACGCGCGGGTGCGCGCTCCAGCGTGCCATCGCCGGGTTCGGGCAGTAGGCGGGAAGATCCTTGGCCGTCAGCTCGACCAGCGGCATTTCCTTGATTTCACTCATGGGGCTTTCTCGTTTTTACTCTGGGTGGGGCATTCGCGCGATGCGCGTTCAGATCTTCGTCAGCCAGTGCGCGTACTTCGCGTTCTTGCCCGACACGATATCGAAAAATGCCGATTGCAGCTTTTCCGTGACGGGGCCGCGTGCGCCGCTGCCGATCGTCCGGTTGTCCAGCTCGCGGATCGGCGTGACTTCGGCCGCGGTGCCCGTGAAGAACGCCTCGTCGGCCGTGTAGACCTCGTCGCGCGTGATGCGCTTCTCGATCACCTCGATGCCGGCGTCCTTCGCGAGCGTGATGATCGTGTCGCGCGTGATGCCGTCGAGGCACGACGCGAGATCCGGCGTGAACAGCTTGCCGCGGTTCACGAGGAAGAAGTTCTCGCCCGAGCCTTCCGACACGTAGCCGTCGACGTCGAGCAGCAGCGCCTCGTCGTAGCCGTCGGCGGTCGCTTCCTGGTTCGCGAGGATCGAGTTCACGTACCAGCCCGACGCTTTCGCACGCACCATCGACACGTTCACGTGGTGACGCGTGAACGACGACGTCTTCACGCGGATGCCCTTCGCGAGGCCTTCCTCGCCGAGGTACGCACCCCACGGCCATGCGGCGATCGCGACGTGGATCGTGTTGCCCTTCGCGGACACGCCGAGCTTTTCCGAGCCGACCCAGATGATCGGGCGCAGATAGCACGACTCGAGCTTGTTCTCGCGCACGACGTCGCGCTGCGCGGCTTCGAGCGTTTCCTGGTCGAACGGCACGTCCATCTGGAAGATCTTCGCGGAGTTCAGCAGGCGCTTCGTGTGCTCGTGCAGGCGGAAGATCGCGGTGCTGCCGTCGGCCGTCTTGTATGCGCGCACGCCTTCGAAGACGCCCATGCCGTAGTGCAGCGTATGGGTCAGCACGTGGATCTTGGCGTCGCGCCAGTCGATCAGCGTGCCGTCCATCCAGATCTTGCCGTCGCGGTCGGCCATTGACATAGGATTCTCCTGTCGGGTGCGGTTGTGTGCAGCGTTGAGCCGGAAAGACGCTTATTTTAGCGTCTTTTGGCGACAACCCGGTCGGTCGGCGAGGGCACGACGCTATAATCGTCCGGCACCGATTCCAATCACGACGGGGCAGGCCGGCAGGAGACGCCGGCACCCCGGCAATCCGCCCGCCGCGGCGCTTTCCCCATGCTCGCTCGACTGTCCGCCACCGACCGCTTCGCGCTGCTCCAGGGCGCACGCGACTATTCGCCCACGCTGATGGCCATCCTGTCCTGGGGGCTCGTCACCGGCATCGCGATGAGCAAGTCGGTGATGACGATCGGGCAGGCGAGCGCGATGTCGCTGCTCGTCTACGCGGGCTCGTCGCAGCTCGCGGTGCTGCCGCTGCTCGCCGCGAAACTGCCGATCTGGACCGTGCTGCTCACCGCCGCGATGGTCAACACGCGCTTCGTGATCTTCAGCGCCGGGCTCGCGCCCCATTTCTCGTACCTGCCGCTGTGGCGGCGCCTTGCGATCGGCTATTTCAATGGCGACGTGATCTACCTGCTGTTCCAGAAACAGGGCTTCGCGAACGGCTACGTGCCCGGCAAGGAGGCATATTTCTGGGGGATGGCGCTGTCGAGCTGGCTGTCGTGGCAGGTGTCGTCGCTCGCGGGGATCCTGCTCGCGAGTATCTTTCCCGCGAGCTGGGGGCTCGAGCTCGCCGGCACGCTCGCCCTGATCCCGATCATGGTGTCGGCGGTCGCGAACCGCTCGACGCTCGCGGCCGTCGCGGTCGCCGGCGTCGTGTCGCTGATCGCGTTCGACCTGCCGTACCGGCTCGCACTGCCGCTCGCGGTGCTGGCCGCGCTTGCGGCCGGCTGCACCGCCGATTTTTTCGTCGAGCGGGCCGACTGGCGCCGCATCCGCACCGAGACCGTGCAGCAGAAGGAGGTCGAATGAGCGCCGCCGAGATCTGGATCGTGATCGTCGGGATGACGCTCGTCACGGCCGTCACCCGTGCGCTGTTCCTGATCGGCGGCGAGCGCACCGTGCTGCCCGAGCGCGTGCAGCGCGCGCTGCGCTACGCGCCCGCGGCGGCGCTCGCCGCGGTCGTGCTGCCCGACGTGCTCGAAACCCCGGCCGGGCTGTCGTTCTCGCTCGCCAATCATCAGTTCTATGCGGCGCTCGCCGGCTTCGGCTGGTTCATGTGGCGGCGCAGCATGCTCGGCACGATCGTCGTCGGGATGCTCGTATATACCGTGCTGCGACTGGTCGTCTGACGTGCGAGGGCGGCTTGTTGCGATGCAATATCCGACGTCATCCCAAATAGGCGGAATTCGCCGCCATGCGGGCAGCCTGCCGGATGGATCGGCTAGAATGCCCGTTCCAGATTTTTTACCCGTGCGCGTCATGCGGAACCGTCAGCCACGGCCCGCATCCGGCGCTCCCAGCGGCAGCCCGCGCACGTGTTGCGTGATCCCCCTTTCCCCATCCACTACTTCAATCTGTCCAACATGAGCCAAGTCAAGCGTCTTACCGACCTGATCGCCGCCGGCCAGCTCGCCGGCAAACGCGTATTCATCCGCGCTGACCTGAACGTCCCGCAGGACGACAACGGCAACATCACCGAAGACACCCGCGTGCGCGCGTCGGTGCCGGCCATCCAGGCCGCGCTCGATGCCGGCGCGGCGGTGATGGTCACGTCGCACCTCGGCCGCCCGACCGAAGGCGAATTCAAGCCGGAAGACTCGCTCGCGCCGGTCGCGACGCGGCTCGCCGAGCTGCTCGGCCGCGACGTGCCGCTCGTCGCGAACTGGGTCGAGAACGGCGTGAACGTCGCGCCGGGCCAGGTCGTGCTGCTCGAGAACTGCCGCGTGAACAAGGGCGAGAAGAAGAACTCGGACGAGCTCGCGCAGACGATGGCGAAGCTTTGCGACGTGTACGTGAACGACGCGTTCGGCACCGCGCATCGCGCCGAGGCGACGACGCACGGCATCGCGAAGTACGCGCCCATCGCGTGCGCGGGCCCGCTGCTCGCCGCTGAACTCGACGCGCTCGGCAAGGCGCTCGGCGCCCCGGCGCGCCCGCTGGTGGCGATCGTCGCCGGTTCGAAGGTGTCGACCAAGCTGACGATCCTGAAGTCGCTCGCGGAGAAGGTCGACCAGCTGATCGTCGGCGGCGGCATCGCGAACACGTTCATGCTCGCGGCCGGCCTGTCGATCGGCAAGTCGCTCGCGGAAGTCGATCTCGTCGACGACGCGAAGGCGATCATCGACGAAGCGCGCAAGCGCGGCGCGTCGGTGCCGATCCCGACCGACGTCGTCACCGCGAAGGAATTCTCGCCGACCGCCGTTGCAACCGTGAAGAAGGTCGCGGACATCGAAGCGGACGACATGATCCTCGACATCGGGCCGGAAACGGCCAAGGCGCTCGCGAGCCAGCTCGAGAAGGCCGGCACGATCGTCTGGAACGGCCCGGTCGGCGTGTTCGAGTTCGACCAGTTCGGCAACGGCACCAAGACGCTCGCCGACGCGATCGCCAAATCGTCCGCGTTCTCGATCGCGGGCGGCGGCGACACGCTCGCGGCCATCGCGAAGTACGGCATCCACGACCAGGTCAGCTACATCTCGACGGGCGGCGGCGCCTTCCTCGAGTTCCTCGAGGGGAAGAAGCTGCCGGCGGTGGAAGTGCTGGAAACGCGGGCGGCCTGAGCGTGGCGGCGCGCGCAGGGGTGACGAAGGCCGCGCGCTCCGCGAAGGCGGAGCCGACGGCCGGCGCGGGCGATCGCAAACGCGGTAACCGTGGCAACCGCGGCGCGCCCGAGCGGGCGAACGCCACCCCGCGCGCACTGGCGGCTGCCGGCGACGCAGCCGTGCTGCAACACGAGATTCAGAACAAAGCGACGCCGGGCGCAAGCACCGGCGCGCCCCCCGGAGCGGCCGCCGCTGGGCCTGCCGCATCCGGCTCTCGCAGCGTTTCACCCAGCGCATCCACCTTGATCCAGATGAGGAGTTTCATGCAGCGCGCCACCAAGATAGTCGCCACGATCGGCCCGGCTTCCAGTTCGCCGGAGATTCTGCTGCAGATGATGCAGGCGGGCCTCGACGTCGTGCGGCTCAATTTTTCGCACGGCACCGCCGATGATCACCGCCAGCGCGCCGAGATGGTGCGCGAGGCCGCCCGCAAGGTCGGCCGCGAGATCGCGATCATGGCGGACCTCCAGGGGCCGAAGATCCGCGTCGGCAAGTTCGAGAACGGCAAGACCACACTCGAGCCGGGCCAGGCCTTCATCCTCGACGCAGGCTGCGAGCTGGGTAACGACGAACGCGTCGGCCTCGATTACAAGGAGCTGCCGCGCGACCTGCGGACGGGCGACCTGCTGCTGCTGAACGACGGCCTGATCGTGCTGACCGTCGAGCGCGTGCTCGGCGACGAGATCCACACGATCGTCAAGGTGGGCGGCGAGCTGTCGAACAACAAGGGGATCAACCGCCAGGGCGGCGGGCTGTCGGCGCCGGCGCTGACCGCGAAGGACATGGAAGACATCCGCACCGCGATGTCGCTCGGCGCGGACCTGGTGGCGGTGTCGTTCCCGAAGAACGCGACCGACATGGAAATGGCGCGTCAGCTCGCGAACATCGCGGGCGCGCCGTACGGCATCAAGCCGAAGATGATCGCGAAGATCGAGCGCGCGGAGGCGATTCCGGCGCTGCAGAGCATCCTCGACGCGTCGGACGGCATCATGGTCGCGCGCGGCGACCTGGCCGTCGAAGTCGGCAACGCGGCCGTGCCGGCGCTGCAGAAGCGCATGATCCGGATGGCGCGCGAATCGAACAAGCTCGTGATCACCGCGACGCAGATGATGGAATCGATGATCCACGCGCCGGTGCCGACCCGCGCCGAAGTGTCGGACGTCGCGAACGCGGTGCTCGACGGCACCGACGCGGTGATGCTGTCGGCCGAGACGGCCGCGGGCAAGTACCCGGTCGTGACGATCGAGGCGATGGCGGCCGTCTGCGTCGAGGCCGAGAAGTCCGAGCACGTCGAACTCGACAAGGATTTCCTCGACCGCACGTTCACGCGGATCGACCAGTCGATCGCGATGGGCGCGCTGTTTACCGCGTACCACCTCGGTGCGAAGGCGATCGTCGCGCTGACGGAATCGGGCGCGACCGCGCTGTGGATGTCGCGCCACTACACGCACGTGCCGATCTTCGCGCTGACGCCGCGGGTCGGCAGCGAGCGTGCGATGGCGCTGTTCCGCAACGTGACGCCGCTGCACGTCGACTTCAACAGCGACCGCGACGGCGCGCTGCAGCAGGCGATCGAGCTGATCGTCCAGCGCGGGCTCGTTGCGCGTGGCGACATGGTCGTGCTGACCGTCGGCGAGCCGATGGGGCAGGCGGGCGGCACCAATACGCTGAAGATCGTGCGGGTCGGCGAGCACTACTGAGCCGGCCGGCAGCCCGATTCGATCGGGCACTGTTTTGTGACGAAAGCCGCGCGGGGTCTGAAGCCCTGCGCGGTTTTTTTCTTTATTTTGTCGGTATTGTGCCGTGCGAACGTAACAAAATGCGAGTGAGCGCCGCCAGGCGGTCGGATTCGCGGGCGCTTCGCGATAAAATGCCGCTATTCGACGCCCAGCCGCGCCGGTCCGCCCCTGAGTTCCACGGGGCCAGGCTGCGCCGGCATACAGCGCGCACCGCTTTTCATTCCAAGGAGTTCCACAATGCCTCTCGTATCAATGCGTCAATTGCTGGACCACGCGGCTGAGCACGGCTACGGCCTGCCGGCATTCAACGTGAACAACCTGGAGCAGGTCCAGGCGATCATGGCGGCGGCGGACCAGGTCGGCGCACCCGTGATCATGCAGGCGTCGGCCGGTGCGCGTAAGTATGCGGGCGAGCCGTTCCTGCGCCACCTGATCGAAGCGGCGGTCGAGTCGTATCCGCACATCCCGGTCGTGATGCACCAGGACCACGGCCAGTCGCCGGCGGTCTGCATGGCGGCGATCCGCAGCGGCTTCACCAGCGTGATGATGGACGGTTCGCTCGAGGCGGACGGCAAGACGGTCGCGTCGTACGAGTACAACGTCGACGTATCGCGCAAGGTCGTCGAGATGGCACACTCGATCGGCGTGACGGTCGAGGCCGAACTCGGCGTGCTCGGCTCGCTCGAGACGATGAAGGGCGACAAGGAAGACGGCCACGGCGCCGAGGGCACGATGACCCGCGAACAGCTGCTGACCGATCCGGAGCAGGCCGCCGACTTCGTGAAGCTCACGCAGTGTGACGCGCTCGCGATCGCGATCGGCACGTCGCACGGCGCGTACAAGTTCTCGAAGAAGCCGACGGGCGACATCCTGTCGATCCAGCGCATCAAGGAAATCCACGCGCGCATTCCGAACACGCACCTCGTGATGCACGGTTCGTCGTCGGTGCCGCAGGAGCTGCTGGAAGAAATCCGCCAGTTCGGCGGCGACATGAAGGAAACCTACGGCGTGCCGGTCGAGGAAATCCAGGAAGGCATCAAGCACGGCGTGCGCAAGATCAACATCGACACCGACCTGCGTCTCGCGATCACCGGTGCGATCCGCCGCTACCTGTTCGAGAACCCGGGCAAGTTCGATCCGCGCGACTACCTGAAGCCCGCGCGCGAAGCCGCGAAGAAGGTTTGCGTCGATCGCTACCTCGCGTTCGGCTGCGAAGGCCAGGCCGCGAAGATCAAGCCGGTTTCGCTCGACAAGATCGCCGAGAAGTACAAGGCGGGCGAGCTCGCGCAGGTCGTGCGCTGAGACTGTAGTACGATTGCCGCGCCGAAAGGCAAAGGCAAGGCTGTCCGCCCGGATCTGATCCGGCCCCGGGCAGCCGTTCCGTCCGGCCGAAACGAGGGCCGGCCGGCAACCGCCCGGGCGCTGTCGCCCGGCCGGTTCGCCGACGTATTGCAAGGCCGCCGTTCCCGCCTGCCGCGGGGAACGGCGTTTCCCTTTTTGTTTGGCTCCTTATCTGCGAAAAGACGATGTCTACCCTTTACGAATCCACGCTCCGCTCGCTGCCGCTTCTCGGCCGTGGCAAGGTCCGCGACAACTACGCGGTCGGCAACGACAAGCTCCTGATCGTCACGACCGACCGCCTGTCGGCATTCGACGTGATCATGGGCGAGCCGATTCCGAACAAGGGCCGCGTGCTGAACCAGATGGCGAACTTCTGGTTCGACAAGCTCGCGCACATCGTCCCGAACCACCTGACGGGCGACGCGCCGGAGTCGGTCGTCGCGGCCGACGAGGTCGAGCAGGTGAAGGGCCGCGCGGTGGTCGTCAAGCGTCTCGAGCCGATCCTGATCGAAGCCGTCGTGCGCGGCTACCTGGCCGGCAGCGGCTGGAAGGAATACCAGGCGAGCGGCGCCGTGTGCGGCGTCAAGCTGCCGGAAGGCCTGCAGAACGCGCAGAAGCTGCCCGAGCCGATCTTCACGCCGGCCGCGAAGGCCGAGATGGGCGAGCATGACGAGAACATCACGTTCGAGGAAACCGAGCGCCGCATCGGCACCGAGCTGGCCGCGACGATCCGCGACATCTCGATCAAGCTGTACAAGGAAGCGGCCGACTACGCGGCGACGCGCGGCATCATCATCGCCGATACCAAGTTCGAATTCGGCCTCGACAACCACGGCAAGCTGTACCTGATGGACGAAGCGCTGACGGCCGACTCGTCGCGCTTCTGGCCGGCCGACCAGTACCAGGTCGGCACGAACCCGCCGTCGTTCGACAAGCAGTTCGTGCGCGACTGGCTCGAGGCGCAGCCGTGGGGCAAGACGGCGCCCGCGCCGGCGCTGCCGGCCGACGTCGTCGAGAAGACGGCCGCGAAGTATCAGGAAGCGCTCGAGCGCATCACGGGCCAGCCGCTCGCCTGAGCGAGCTTTGCATGGGACCGGGGTAAAGCGCTGACTCCGGTCGACAGAGGAACGCAGAAATGAGTGAAGTCCAGACCGCCCACACGCACAGCGCGCCGCTCGTCGGCGTGCTGATGGGTTCGAGTTCCGACTGGGACGTGATGAAGCACGCCGTGGCCATCCTGCAGGAGTTCGGCGTGCCGTACGAGGCGAAGGTCGTGTCCGCGCACCGGATGCCCGACGAGATGTTCGACTATGCGGAGAAGGCGCGCGAGCGCGGCCTGCGCGCGATCATCGCCGGCGCTGGCGGCGCCGCGCACCTGCCGGGCATGCTCGCCGCGAAGACGACGGTGCCCGTGCTCGGCGTGCCGGTCGCGAGCAAGTACCTGAAGGGCGTCGATTCGCTGCACTCGATCGTGCAGATGCCGAAGGGCGTGCCCGTCGCGACCTTCGCGATCGGCGAGGCCGGCGCGGCGAACGCGGCACTGTTCGCGGTATCGATCCTGTCGGGCACGTCGGTCGACTACGCGAACCGGCTTGCCGCATTCCGCGTGCGCCAGAACGAAGCCGCGCACGCGATGGTGCTGCCGCCGCTGGAATGAACGCAACGGGCCGCCCCCGGACCAGGGCTGCCCGACAAACGGGTCGCCAGACCCGGATTGTCCTCACTGCGGCGGGCGCGATGCCCGCCGTGACCGACCACTGACATGACCACTCCTCAATCCACTTCCCCGATCCTGCCCGGCGCCTGGCTGGGCATGGTCGGCGGCGGCCAGCTCGGCCGCATGTTCTGCTTTGCCGCGCAATCGATGGGCTATCGCGTCGCCGTGCTCGATCCCGATCCGACGAGCCCCGCCGGCACGGTTGCCGACCGCCACCTGCGCGCGGCGTACGACGACGAAGCCGCGCTCGCCGAGCTGGCGGCGCTGTGCGAAGCGGTGTCGACCGAGTTCGAGAACGTGCCGGCCGCGAGCCTCGAGTTCCTCGCGCGCACGACCTTCGTCGCGCCGGCCGGCCGCTGCGTTGCGGTCGCGCAGGACCGGATCGCGGAGAAGCGGTTCATCGAAGCGTCCGGCGTGCCGGTCGCGCCGCACGTCGTGATCGAGTCCGCGGCGGCACTCGCCGCGCTCGACGATGCCGCGCTCGACGCGGTGCTGCCAGGCATCCTGAAGACCGCGCGTCTCGGCTACGACGGCAAGGGGCAGGTGCGGGTGAGCACCGTGCAGGAAGCGCGCGATGCGCACGCGGCGCTCGCCGGCGTGCCGTGCGTGCTGGAGAAGCGCCTGCCGCTGAAGTACGAGGTGTCGGCGCTGATCGCGCGCGGCGCCGACGGCCGCTCGGCCGCGTTCCCGCTCGCGCAGAACACCCACCACAACGGCATCCTGTCGCTGACGGTCGTGCCCGCGCCGGCCGCAGACGCCGCGCTCGTCGAAATGGCGCAGCAGGCCGCGGTGCGGATCGCCGACACGCTCGGCTACGTCGGCGTGCTGTGCGTCGAGTTCTTCGTGCTCGACGACGGCTCGTTCGTCGCGAACGAGATGGCGCCGCGTCCGCACAATTCCGGCCACTACACGGTCGATGCGTGCGCGACGAGCCAGTTCGAGCAGCAGGTGCGCGCGATGACACGCATGCCGCTCGGCAATCCGCGCCAACACTCGCCGGCCGCGATGCTGAACATCCTCGGCGACGTGTGGTTCCCGGACGGCGGCGCGAACCCGTCCGTCACGCCGCCGTGGGACCAGGTCGCCGCGATGCCGGCCGCGCATCTGCACCTGTACGGCAAGGAAGAGGCGCGGGTTGGCCGCAAGATGGGCCACGTGAACTTCACGGCCGCGACGCGCGACGAAGCGTTCGGCGCGGCCACTGCGTGCGCGCAGCTGCTGCGCGTGCCGCTCGACTGAGAGCCGTGCCGATGTCCAGCGATCTTCCGAAATCCGTGACGCGCGAGCAGATCGACGCAGCCGCCGCGCTGCTCGATGCGGGCGAGCTCGTCGCGTTTCCGACCGAAACCGTCTACGGGCTCGGCGGCGACGCGGCGAATCCCGACGCCGTCGCGCGCATCTACGCGGCGAAGGGCCGGCCCGCGAATCATCCGGTGATCGTGCACCTGCCGCCGGCCGGGGATCCCGGCTGGTGGGTCGAAAGCCTGCCCGACGACGCCCGGAAGCTGATCGACGCCTTCTGGCCGGGCCCGCTGACGCTGATCCTGAAGCGCCATCCGCGCATTCCGGACGCAGTGAGTGGCGGCCAGGACTCGGTCGGCCTGCGCTGCCCGTCGCATCCGGTCGCGCAGGCGTTGCTCGCCGAGTTCAGCGCACGGCGCGGCGGGCACGGCGGCGTTGCCGCGCCGTCCGCGAACCGCTTCGGGCAAGTGAGCCCGACGACCGCGCAGCACGTGCGCGACGAATTCGGCGATACGGTGCACGTGCTCGACGGCGGGCCGTCGGAAGTCGGCATCGAATCGACGATCCTCGACCTGTCGCGCGGCTTCCCGGCGCTGCTGCGTCCGGGCCACGTGAGCCCGCAGCAGATCGCCGACGTGCTTGGCTGCGCGCCGCGGCTGCCGGACGGCAGCGACGCGACCGCGCCGCGCGCATCCGGCACGCTGAAGGCGCACTACGCGCCGCGCACGC
>NZ_JAAGPL010000214.1:0-13953 GCF_017104785.1 Burkholderia sp. Ac-20353
CGCCTGAGAGCCTTTTGCAACAAGGCTTCCAGAGTGATTCCAACTATTGTCTGCAGACCCAGCAGCGATCTGCGGTAAGCTACCTGCCCGCAATTTCCGATTGCGACCTGGACGGGAGGCTGCAGATGCCGGGCCTGGAATTTCGTTATGTGGGGCAGGATCGATTGCCCGCGCGGCTGTCGGAGTTTGACGTCGAGCGTTACTTCGCGCTGAGCGACAGTGACGTGGCCGCGCTCAACGAACGTTTCCGGCGGGATCGCCGAGCGGGTGCCGCCATCCAACTGGTCTTTCTGCGGGCCAGCGGCCACACGCTGGACCATGTCGGCACCCTGCCACGGCAACTGCTGCGCTATGTCGGCGAGCGACTCGACCTGCCTACGCCATCAATCGCGTCGTTGCGCACGATCTACCAGCGCTACAAGACGCAATACGAACATCAGGTGTGGGCGTGCAAATATCTCGGTCTAACGTCGATCAGCGCCGACCAGTGGGCCGGCCTCGAAGCCTGGATGCGGCAGGATGCCGCCGAATCTCTGACGCTCGAAGAACTGGTGCTGCATGCGCACCACTGGCTGTACGAGCGGCGACTCTTGATCCCTGCCGAGCGCACATTGCGGGATCTCGGACGATCGATCTGGGCGGATGCAGAACTTAGCCTGCTCTCGATGATACAGGCGACCGTTAGCGAGGCCCAACTGGTGCATGCCGACGCAGTCTTATCCGATCAACACGATACGTCGGGGATGACCGTACTCGAATGGCTGAAGACGCCGCCGGCGCGGCACAGCCCGTCCACCATTACCGAGACCCTGTCGAAAATTCGCTTTCTCAAGGCGCTTGGCTCCCATACGTGGGTACTGGATGTGGTGCCGGTTGAGAAACAGCGCGCCTATGCACTGCGCATTCAGGCCCGGCGTCCTGCCAAGGTTCGTGAACTCAAAGCGTCGACGCGGACGATCGAGCTTATCTTCTTCCTGCACGTCACGCTGCTGGAGCTTACCGACGCTTTGCTCTACCAAACGGGACGCCGCGTTTCTGATCTCGTCCGGCACGCCTACGATCGGACGACCGTCAAACAGGCCCGCTCCGCTGTCGAGTACCGGCAGCAACTGATTTCGATCAAGGCGCTCGTCAACGATACGCGCCGCTCCGCAGCGGAACGACTCGATGAGATCGGCAAACTGCTCGAGGGCCTTTCGAACAAGCCGCCGACGAGTCACGCAGCGAGTGTCCGCGAAACGTTGACCGACGATCATCATCGCATCCGCAACCTGCTGGTGCCGTTACGCGAACTGGAGCTTTCCGGCCGGGAGGCTGAGCCGAGCCTGCAGCAACTCGAGTTCCTCAGCACGCTGCACGACCGCGGCGCAACCGAGCTGCCTGTGGATTGCGAGGTGCCGGTAAGCACGAGCTGGCGAGACCTCGTCAACGGCGAAGACCGGGTACGCGCGATGCGCGCACTGGAGGCTGCGGCGATCACGGGGCTACGCAAGGGATTGCGGCGCGGGTCGGTCTGGACCAGCCACAGCCTGTCGTTTCGAGCCCGCGATCAGTTGCTGATTCCGCCGGCACAGTGGGAGCGCGAGCGAGACCGTCATCTGTCATCGCTCGGCTTACCCCACAAGGCGGAGCCCTTTCTGGCGCGACTGACAAGCCACCTGAAGGCAGGGCTCGCCGCACTCGAAGAGACGCGCGAGGCGGGTCGTGTCACGGTCGGGACGGACGGCGCAATGCACCTGTCGGCGCTTGAAGCGTTGCCTACCGATGGCCTACCAAGACGGACTCGCGACTTGATGTTCAAAGAGATCGGCACCGTACAGTTGGCCGACCTGATGATCGAGATGGACGCGTGCACCGGCTTCAGCGAAACATTGCTGGCGCGCCGAGCGCGCGACGCCAACGAACTTGTGTCGTTGTACGCAGCGCTGATTGCGCACGGAACGGACCTCGACGCGAAAAGCGTCGTGGCAATGGTTCCGCAGCTCGATTTGGCGCCCATAGCGACGGCGATGCGGGCACTCGAGATGCCCGGTCGACTGCCTCGTGCGAATGAGCGCGTGGTTGAATTTCAGCGCGCGCAGCCGATTACTGAACTGTGGGGCACAGGGCGGCAGGCATCGAGCGATTCCATGAGCCTGGATACTTCGCCGCACCTCTTTTACGCCCGGGTCGATCCGCGGCGCCGAACCCACGCGGTCGGCATTTACACGCATGTACTGGATCAGCATGGCATTGTCTATAACCAGCCGATCGTGCTGAATGAACGGCAGGCGGGCGTGGCCATCGAAGGCGTATTGCGACATAACGAAAGTCGAGACGATGGCGGCCTGCTGCGGCTCTCAGTCGACACGCATGGATATACGAGCGTGGGGATGGCCGTGTCGAAGCTGCTGGGCTTTGACCTGTGTCCGGGCCTGCGCAACTTGGCCGAGCGCAAGCTGTATCTGCCGCGTGGGTTCACCATCCCCGAAGGTCTGGCGGCAGTGGCGGCCCCCGACATTTCACTCAAAGCGATTCGCGATGGCTGGGACGAACTGCTACGGCTCGTTGCCTCGATTCACTCGGGACGTGTCAGTGCGGTAGTCGCGCTGCAACGATTTGGCAGTGCTGCGCTGGGGGATCCGGTGCATCGGGCTGGCGATCAACTCGGCAAGTTGCTGCGCACACTTTTCCTGTGCGATTACTTTAGCAACGCGGCGTTCCGTCGGGAACTGCAAATGTTGCTGAATCGCGGCGAGTCGGTACACCAGTTGCAGCGTGCGATCTACACCGGCAGGGTTGCCCCCGAGCGCGGCCGACGTCGCGACGAAATGGTGGCCATCTCGGGTTCGTTGACTTTGCTGACGAACCTTGTGATCGCCTGGAACACGCAGCGCATGCAGGCGACGGTCGACGTCTGGCGGTGCAACGGGCGACAGGTCGACGACGAGTGGGTGCGACGGATGGGGCCTGCGCATTTTGCGCACGTGAACTTCAGGGGCACGCTGAGTTTTCCCGTCGACCGATACGGCGAAATCCTGCTGGAGGCTGCGCCATGGCAACGCGACACGGGATCATGAGCCGTATCGGATCGAGCGGCGGTCCCTTCCGCCGAAAGTCAAGCAGATCGGACCCGAGTCGATTGATGTGGTGCCTACGGTGTGACGAGAGCGCCTCGGGCAACTCGCGATTGCGTGCGGACAGTTCCCTTTTTAGTATCCGGAATCCAGATCCATTATGATTTTCACAGCGCTCGTGCGCCGTAAAACGTGTGTGTAACGAATGGATTCAGTCAGCGGGGAGACCCATGCAACACCGGTCGGTAGCCCCTTACTACGTCATGGTGATCGGCATCGTGATCGCCGGTGCACTGATGGGCCTGTGCGTGTTGCAATTATTCCAGAGTAGGCAGGACGCGCTCGACCGCGCGCGCGAAACCTCGCGCAATCTCGGTCTGATGGCTGAGCGCGACATCTCGCGCAATTTCGAGCTTTACGACCTGTCGTTGCAGGCGGTGATTCAGGGCATGCAACGCCCCGACGTGATGGCCGCCCCTGCGCCCTTGCGGTGTGGTGTACTGTTCGACCACGCGATGACCGCCCAATTTCTCGGCTCGATGCTCGTGATGGACACGGCGGGCAACATCATTCTGGATTCGGCAAATGACGTGCCGCGTCAGGGCAACTTTGGGGATCGGACGTATTTCAAGATCCACCGCGACCATCCAGACGTGGGACTCTACATCAGCGATCCATACTCGTCCCGCCTGCTCAGTGGCACCCCCGGCATTGCACTGTCGCGCCGGCTCTCGAATCCGGACGGCTCATTTGCGGGTGTCGTGGTGATCGCAATCAACCTCGAGTATTTCCACAAGCTGTTCGCCGGCTTGGCGCTCGGCATGCATGGCTCGATGTCGCTGATCGGCAAGGATGGCATCATGATCATGCGCCAGCCGTACGACGTGCGCACGATCGGCCGCGACATCAGCAAAGCGAGTACGTTCCGGCGCTTCGTGTCTACGCCAGAAGGGACGTTTTCGGAAACGGCGTCGATCGATGGTGTGCGCCGTCTCTACTACTTCAAGAACCTGCCCGGTCTACCGCTGATCATCATGGTTGCGGAAGCCGAGCAGGATATTTATGCGGCGTGGCGGCGCCGCGCGGTGACGATCGGCGCACTGGTCGTGGCGTTCGGCGCGGGCTTCATCACCCTGTCGATCGTTCTGAGAACAATGAATGGCATCGATCGAGAGGAGACGATTTCAACGAGTTCCGTCAATCCCGAGCACGCTTGCGTCAACTTTTGAGGCGCATCATGAAGTCGAGAATCCGCGTCGCCTTGCCCGCGTACGGTGGCATGAGCATGTCGATCGACCGCCACGGGCTTTGCTTGAACACCGGGCGCAGTTTTGAGAACGTCAGGAAGCCTTCCCGGCCGTGGTAGTGGCCCATGCCGCTTTGGCCAGTGCCACCGAACGGCAGCGAATGCATGCCAGCGTGCAGCAGGCCGTCGTTAATTGTGACACCGCCGGATATCGTGTTGTTGAGGTAGAACTCCTGCAAGCGGGCATCGTTACTATAGAGATACAACGCAAGTGGCCGCGGACGGCTGCCGATGTATTCGATGACCTCGGCCTCGTTCCTGTATGTGCGGATCGGCAGCAACGGGCCGAAGATCTCGCGCTGCATGATCTCCATTTCGTCGTTCACATTCAGAACTGCATGGGGCGGCATGATGCGCCGAGCTGGGTCGCCCGACTGGCCGGGGCACAGGTTGACCGCGCGACCGCCCTTGGCGATCGCGTCGCTCAGCACGCCTTGAATGCGATCGAATTGTCGCTGATCGATGATGGCGGTGTAATCACCGTTGGTGATGTCCGGGTAGCGAGCGCTCGCGATGCGTTCAGCCTCGCGGACGAACTCGTCGACCTTGCCCTCGGGCACGAACAGATAATCGACGTTTGTACAGATCTGCCCGGCGTTTAGCATCTTGACCCACATTACGCGCTCGGCGGCGGTGCGCAATGGGTAGTCAGGAGCGAGCACGCAGGGCGACTTGCCGCCTAGTTCCAGCGTAACGGGCGTCAGGTTGCGGGCTGCGTTGGACATCACGGCACTGCCGGTCTGCGGCGAGCCGGTGAAGAACAGGTGGTCGAATGGCAAGCGGGTGAATGCCGGTCCACGGCCGTTGCCATCCTCGAAGAAGGCGAGCTTGTCTTCTTCGAAGTAACGAGGGGCAAGCTCCTTGAGCAGCACCGCCAGATGTCGCGAATTCTCCGACATCTTGATCATCGCCCGATTGCCTGCGGCGAATGCTCCGATCAACGGCTGGAAGGCCATCGCGATCGGAAAATTCCACGGCACCACGATCCCGACCACGCCGACTGGCTGCGGAAACGTCCATGCCTTTGCGAGCGGGTACTGGGTGAGGTCCAGATGGCGCTTCTGCGGCTTCATCCAGCCCTTGAGACGTTTGATCGCGTCGAGCGCAGCATCCTGAACCTGCAGGATTTCCGTCAACTTGGTCTCGAAGCTGCTGCGGCAGCCGTAGTCCCGATTCACGGCGGCGACCAGGTCGTCCATGTGCTCGACCATCATGCGATGGATCTTGCGCAGGTCGTCGCGCCGCTCCTGCCAGCCCGGGTTGCGATTGCGAGTGTAGGCGGCTTGTTGAAGCGCGAATACGCGCTGAAATTCGACGGGGATCAGCGCATCGTCGACGATTGGGACGTGAAGCATGTTCATGATGGTTGTGAGCTGTGTGGACACTCAGGAGGCGACGCGGTTTTCGGCCATGTCCGTCGCCCCACGTTTCAGAAGCGATGGGTCATGCCCATCACCGCAAGGATTTGCTTCGTGCCGTGCTCGCTCACCGTGACGCCCGGCCAGCTGGTAGTCGCGCTTCCGTTGTTCTTGATGTATCCAGCGCGTGCGTAGAAGCTCGTGCGCTTGGACAGTGAGTGATCGACGCCGACCTGGATGCCCGGCGCGTTGTCGTGCTCGCCACGCACGTTGCGTTCGAATATCGCGACTTCGATCGCGTCCGCTGGCGTCGCCTGGATCGTCGCGCCTAACTGGGCTGTGCTGTACGAGTGCGCGGTGCGGAGCAACGCGGCCAACGACCGACCGGGTGCGTCGTCCGCGCGCTGGAACGAATAATTTGCCTGGAGGTTCACGATCCCGATCCGGTAGGCGAGCGCACCGATAAAGTGCTCGGTGCCTAGCAGGTTCAGCTGGCCCGGCAGCCCGGGGATCGTTGCCTGTCCCGCGTGCTGGTTGACGTAGGCAAACCCGGCATAGAAACCGAAGCCCGAATAGCTCGCGCCGACGTTCAGCATGTTGCCGGTCGTTGCCGGCGTGGGCTGCGTAACCGTCGCCGAGAATGCGTACATGCCGTAGAACTGCAGGCCGCGCAGACTCGGCGACTGATAGAGGATCGAATTGCTCGCGCGGCCGGTCTCGTTCTGAATCGACAGCGTATTGCGATCGACTGCAAGAACGTTCGCCGATATTGGCGACAGGAGTTCGTTCAAGCCGAACGGATCGGAGGGATACACGACGCGGAAGCTCGGCTCGTATTGGCGCCCGAACGTCAACGACCCAAACTGCTCGTGGGAAAGACCCACCCACGCCTGACGGTAAAAGAGCGCGCCGGTGTCGCCAAACAGCAAGCCGTTGTTGATATTGAAGCCGGTTTCGACATCGAACTTCACCTTGAGGCTGTCCCCTAGGTCTTCGGCGCCAGCGAGCCCGAACCGTGAACCAGTCGAGCCGCCGCTTTTTTCCGAATACGAGTGCTTGGCACCGTTGTCGAGGTATTGAACGAAGACGTCGGTCACGCCGTACAACGTGACACTCGAATCGGCAGCCGATGCGCTACTCATGGCGCAAACCAGCGTGGCCCCGCAAATTCCCAAGACGACCAGACGCATGCATGTCTCCAATTTTTTCTTGCCGCTTGCAGCGGACTGAATGGAAAAACTACGGTGCGGCAACTCGTGCGCGCCATCGCTCAGCGAGCGGAGGCGTTCTAATAAAACAGCTTTGACGTGAGATGCTTCTCGTTGGTATCGCCGCTGCGCCGCCGATGGGGCGCTACGCGTGCAAATCGAGCATCGTGTGTTAAACGCACGATTTGAATTGATGTCCGAACTGACCGGCGATTTTCGGCGATATGGCTCGGCGCGTAGCCGAGACCTCGAACTTAGCCGACGGTGAGGCTTAGTGCCTGCATGCGACGGGTCGCCGCGGGCAGGCGTCGCCCGAAGTTCAATGCGGATCGCTCAGACTCGCCCTTTGACAGGGATGAGCGCCCCGGTGATAGGTAATGCGGCATCGGAAAGAAGGAACGCGATCACGCCCGCCAATGCCACGGGATCCACCCAGCGAGACACGTCTTCGCCGGGAATCGCGGCGCGATTGGCGGGCGTATCGATGATGCTGGGGAGTACGGCATTGACCGTGATCCCGCGATCCTTCAATTCCTCGGCGAGCGCTTCGGTCAGCCGTGCTACGGCCGCTTTCGACGCTGCATACGCGCCCATACCGGCTTTCGCCTGCGCCGCGGCCAGTGCGCCCACGGTGACGATTCTCCCCGCACCGCTGCGAAGGAGGTACGGCAGCGCGGCCTGCGTAGCCAGCAACGCGGTGCGCACGTTCATCTCATACATGAGGTCCCACGTCTTGACGTTGCCGTTCTCGACGACTTCCCAGATGAACCCGCCCGCGACGTTGACGAGCCCGTCGAGGCCGCCGAGCGCCTCGGCCGCTTCGCGCAAGCAATTGCGCGCAGCCTCGCCGTTATTGAGATCCACTTCACCCCAGGCGAACGAGTCTGCTCGCAGATCGAATGGCGTCGGCGCCTTGTCGACGAGCGCCACCTGTGCACCGGCCTGGGTCAATGCGTTGCCGACCGCTCGACCGAGCGCGCCGAAGCCCCCGGTCACCACGATCTTCTTTCTTTCAAGTCTCTGATTCATGCTGAACTCCAATGTTCTTCCTATTCATGCTGCGTTTTCTGACATGCGGTTTGCCTGCCATCTAAAGGTCGGACTGGGTCGGTTTAGCGGGCGAGATCTCCGCTTCCGATTCGTCGCTGTAAATCCGCCCGCCGAACTTCAGCGCGCTCCACTCGCGCCCCGATTGCCTCAGCGGGTAGAACATTTGGTAATCCCAGCGTTCTGGTCCGAACAACTGATCGTCACGCAGGCCGACTTCGGCGGGGTAGCGGCGCGTGATGTGCGCCGTGCCGAATATGACGTCCCAGAGGAACAGCAAATTGCCGAAATTGCCCTTGTAGTAGCCGATGCCATCCATGTTGGTTATCGCGTGGTGCGCGCGATGCGTGGCCGGGGTGGAGATCGTCCGTTCGAGGACCCACATGACCGGGCGCAGCGTTCGGACTCGATAGAGCGGCTCGTCCCAAGCCCAGGCGCAGTGGGCGCCGAGTATCACCACGAGCTTGATCACTGCATAGGCGAAATAGATGCTGCCAAAGCCGAGATAAAGCAGCACGGCGCCGATCCACAGGCCCGGCATCATCAGGTAGTAAAAGAAATTGTTCCGGTAAGTGATGCGGATACTCATGTACGACGCGGAATGGTGTGCGCGGTGCAGCGGCCAAAACAGCTCCAAATGGGAAACCCGATGCCACCAGTACTGCGTCATGTCGTCAGCGATCAGGAGGATGCAGACCATAGCCCACCAGGGCAGTGTGGACCACGCATTGCGAAGATCGGGCGCGAGCCAGTGGCAAAGCTTGTCGGTGGCGAGCAGGATCACCGGTTGCATAAATGCAAACAGACTGACTGACATCAAAAGCTCTAGCTTCGTGTCGTTGGCGGTTGCATGAACAGTGTCGCGATAGCGCCGGCTGATGATTTCCGCCATGCCGAATCCACCGATGGCAAGCGCAATCAGCCCATACATCAAATTCATACTCATACTGCTCGTCTCCTTCCTAATATCGGTGATGTGTGCGATGCCCGAGCCCGATGGCGCTCGAGCTTGAGTGCGAAAGGGTGCGCGACGCCAACGCGCCGTCGGGATGCTCGAAGTCGCGGTGGAATCGTCAGACCGCGGCTTGGCCGCCGTCATGAGCAAGCGAGTGGATGCGGGTACAGGTGGTACGGGGATGGCTGGAGTTCATCGCGACTTGCATATGAGTGACAGTCGCTCCATGATGCTGAAGTTGTTTCGGTAAGACTGTTCAATTCTTGTCGATTCAGGGCTATTACCAATGTCAATCGATCATGCAAGTGTTCTTCGACAATCCGTGGTTTGCCAGCTTGCCCAGAGCCGACGCCGATGCGCTGCTGGCTGCCGCTCGCCCCTTGCGCCTCGCCCAGGGGGAAATTCTGTTTCGGCAGGGGGAGCCGTTCAACGACGCGCGTGACGGTTTCTTTGGCATCGCAAAGGGGGCGATCAAGTTCTTCATCGTTCATGCCGACGGCAGTGAGGCGATTTTGACCATCTTTGAACCCGGCATCTGGTTCGGCGAACCTATGCTGCTCGATCGGCAAATTCGGACTGGTACGGCAGTCGCGCTAGAGGACACAGAGTTGCTCGTCGTCAGCGCGTTGCACTTTGACGCGCTGATGCTGCGCAATGGGTTCGCACGGGCCATCGCAGTGATGGAAGCTAGACGCTTGGTGGACGCGTTCGGGATCCTGGCGGATGTCGCGCTTCGAAGCGCGCGCACGCGCGTCGCGCGACGCTTGGTCCTTCTGGCGCGCGGCGACCTCACGCATGCCGCGAGTCGGCGCTGCACGATCGAAACTTCGCAGGACAACATCGCGATGATGCTGGGCATGAGCCGCACGACCCTAAACAAGGAATTGCAGGCGCTGGCGAAGATGGGCGCAATCGAGTTGCGCTACGGCCATATCGCGATCAAAGACATCGAATTGCTGATCGTGACGTCGGAACGCCCTTGACGGAAACGGTCTGATCCGCGCGTCCAAGTGAGATGCACGCGTCTCGGTCTGCCAAGTGGCGAGCGTCGTCCGCTTCGGCCGATGATGAGAGGGGTTTGAGCGGTATCAGTAGGACCGCTGTCGAGCGCAGAGTTGACGTTTGCTTGTCCGTATCGACGCGAGACCCAACGACCGCATATGGCCGGAGGACTAAACCGCTCGCGCGGTAGGGGCTCCGGTCCGACGCTGGAGGTCAGGAAAAGGCCGATCACGCGGCTTTATGTTGGCGAATGAGGCAATCCGCCTCGTTCTTCAACAGGAGCCGAATCATGACCTCCTTACCGGCAAACACCAGCCCGCTGCGTCAGCGCATGATCGACGACATGCGCATGCGCCAGCTTGCCCCGAAGACGCAGGACATCTATCTGCACATCTCGAGATCCGGCAAGTTGCAGTTTGCCCGCTTTTGCGGGGCAACGGGCGCGAATGGCCAGCGTGGTCGTTAACTGGTGGCCAGCAAACCGATGTGCGTCATTAGAACCACGTATTCGGTACTTGCTTTCGACGTTGAAGGTCGAATCGACCCAGGCCGCTTCGAAGAGCAGCAATTTGCCCTCGCGGAATCAGTTGTTGCGCCCGTCATTGCTTCATCCGCAGATGAGAACAGCCAACCCGTCGTCGACGCGACATCTCGATTCATCGCGCAAGGGGGCGGTGGACTCCGTCACCCGCCCTGGCGCACGCGATCGATGAGGCCGCGCTAGAGCAACGACCGTGCGGACGCCTGTAAGCCATTGTGCGACAGCGGTTCTGCGGCGCCGGTATGGCGACTCAAAGCTCTTCGCCCGGGTCCGCGATATCAAGCCGAAACTGCCATCCTTCCATCCTCATCAGCATTCGCCCCAGATCGTTCCACGAGACCTCCTTGCCGTCGACCACCACGAGTGGCAAGTGCCCCTCCTGCGACTCGTCCCATTCGATGCGCCCGCGTACCGTACTGTCGATAATCTGGCGCTCACGAAAATCAATGTGCCTGACCGCTAATGCGCGGCGAATCTTTTCGACGAGGCGTCCGAGCAGGACGAGCACATCGTCGTCGCACTCGCCGATCAGCTGGAACCGGTAGCCGGCGGGAAAATCGCCGCGGAGCTCAAAGGCATCAAGGGCGAACTGGTCGCCCAGCAGCCGGACCTGGAAATGGAACTGGTGGGATTCCCCGCCGCAGTCGATCATGCGGATGGGGTCAAGCCGGACATTCTCGAAATCGGTGAAGCCGGTTGACTCGGCGATCCGGGCGTTGAAGCACAGACTGCAAAGCAGCTGGTAGCTGCCATCACCGGAGCCGCAGTGGATGGTGTCCCAGGGCGGCGTCAGGTTCCCGCATTGTTCACATCGCGCGTGTGCCATGTCATGTCAGCTGTGATGGTTGTCCCTGCGATCGCAGGGCGAATGGAATGCGGCTGGCGGCTTCGGCACGGCTCGTCGTACGTCGGCAGCGACAGTCAACATGAGCTCGCACCAACGTGCGTGGAAGTGGGAAAGCGAGCTTCGCTATTGTGACGGAGGTTGCCCGCGTTGCGGCTCGTCTTTCGATCCCACGGTGTGCGCATGGCGTCGATCGTCCTCGGCATGCAGATAGAGGCCCGTCGTCTCGATCGAGGCGTGCCGCAGGTTCTTCTGGATGAAGCGGATGTCGGTGCCGGCATCGGCCTGGTGTGAGGCGGCCGAGTGGCGCAGCCAGTGCGTCGAGGCGCGGGACAGCGTCGCTGCACCAGCCGGATCGGTGGACGCAAGCGTCTCGGCCGCCCGCCGGAACACCTCCTTCGCGATCAGGTAGACCGCTGTCGGGGTGAGGTGCCGCTCCGCGTCGCCGGCCACGCTCAGGATGGCCGGGCTTGCCTCGCCCGGTGCCGGCATCGGCGGCAGACCATGAAAGGTGCGATAGCGCGCGAATTCGGCCATCAACGCGTCGCCGACCGGCACCTCACCTTCGGTGCCGCCCTTGCCGACGACATGCAGCCACCAGCGTCCGCGCCGCTGGACAAAGTCAGCCGCCTTCGCATGGGCGGCCTCACTCGCACGCAGCGCCGTGTGGTAAATGAAGCGCATCACCCAGCGACTGCGCTCGTAGTGCTGACGCTCGCGCAGCGTGGCCTGCGGCCAGGTTTCCACAGAATCGAGCACGACCTGCCAGAGCGCGGCGTCGAGATAGCGCTCGACGCGCCGGGCACGCGCCATGGTTGCGGTCCGCCCGCGGCGTAGCGCGAGCGGGTTGCCGGCGAGGTAGCCGGCGGCCACGAGATAGTTGAAGAGGCCTGACAGGATGCCGAGCGCCTGACGGCGGCTGCGCTCGGCGAGCGGTCCGTCGAACAGGCGCCGGGCCCCGCCTCGGCGCGGCAATGCCGGATCGGTCCAGTCGTCGGTCGGGGCTGCCAGAAACCGTTCGTAGAGCAGGAAATCTTCGCGCGTGAGGCTCGAGAGCGGCTTGCCAAGCGCGCGTGTGGCCCACACAAGCAGGCGCACGACCTCCTTGCGGTAGCTGCGGAGGGTGTGGGGCGAGCCTGCGTACTCCGCCAGCCACAACCGCACCGCCTCGAGGTCGGTGTCAGCCGCGATTTGCCGGTTCGTGCCGTGCGCGCGGTTGGTACCGGTGCGGCCGTCGAGCGTGGCGGGCAGCGTGATCGGCAGGAGGGCATCCGGGGACGGCGCGGGCAGGTTCATGGCAGACGCGTTTTCAAGGAGTACGCCGCAGCGTACACCGAAAATCCATACGATTATGCGTGTTATCGTAAATTTCTAGTTGTTGTCGTTACAGATATAACGTAATACAGTAATATACGGCTATATTTTTTGGCGAAACCTGCCCCCTCTGACCACTTTCACGTCGAGCACCCACCATGAGCCGCATCAGCGACACCCGTCACCGGACCCGCGAGGCCGCCGCGCGCCTGGTGGCCGCCGGCCGTCTCCCGTATGAGCTCACCGTCGATCTCATCTACGCGGAGATCCGTCAGGGCAGCCGCACCACCATCAATGACGAACTGAAGCTGTGGAAAGACGAGCAGGCGCGCAACGATGCCTTGTCGGCAGCACTGCCGCCGGAAGTGGCCAGCGCCATGCTGTCCGTCTGGGCGCTCGCGATCGACCACGGGGAAGCAGCTTTCGCACGCCGCAGCGACGAGCTTGAGGCCGAAGCAGCGTCCGCCTCGGCGCAGCTCGAATCCATGCAGGTCGCCAACACTGGTTTACAGACAGAAGTGCAGGCGCTACGCGCACAGCTCGAGGAACGCGACGCGCGACTCGCCGCTGCGACCGCAGAACTCGCGCGGACCCAAGCTGAGCGCGAGGCGGCGCTCCAGGCTGCCCAGACCGCCTTGGCGGAGCGCGACGTTGCCCGCGCGCAGGCCGACGAGGCGCTGCGCGTGACGCATGCCACACATGGGCGCGAACTTGAGACGCTGCGTGCGGAACACACCGAGCGGGAAGCCTCACTGCGCGCGGACGTCGACCGGGCAGCCTTGCGACTCGAAGGGGTGCAAAAGCGCGTCATGCTGCAGACTGAGGAGGCCCGCGACGCTCAGCGTCGCGCGGAGGCCGCGCTCGCCAAGGTCCAGCACCGAAACGAACAGCTCGTCGGTGACGTGCAGCGTCTCACCGCCGACGCAGCCGAACAGCGGCGCCTGGCCGATCGACACGAGAAGCAGCTCGCAAGCGTCATGGAGCAAGCGCGTGAATTGAGGCGCGAGCGCGATAGTGTTACCCAAGAGGTTGCCCATTTGCGCGGGCAACTCACCGCCCGCGCGGAGGCGCCGGCGCGCACTACGAAACGCTCCCGCTGAGTCAAATAGCAAAACGCACGCGCGTCGATCGGCGAAGCAACGGAGCGAGCGGACGAAACGGGCGGCGAGGGTTGACGGCGACCTCTTGCTGCAAACTGGTAACGGGCACAGTTAGATCTTGGCGGCGCCGCGGGCTGAAGCGCCAGATTTTGCATCCGAAGGATCGCGTTCCCGGAAATCACACTCCGACCAAGTAATTGATTTATATAGAAATATCAGAGC